>JBOIFZ010000121.1:0-27430 GCA_050741735.1 Burkholderiales bacterium | reverse complement strand
GTCGGAAAACGAATCCGGGGTGACGTTCAACACGCCCATGATCAGCGGGCGTTCCAGCACCAGCGAGAAACGGCCCAGCTTCAGAACGGCGTGAGAAGTGAGGGGTGAGGGGTGAGGAAGTGCCATCACATTCCCGCCGGCCATGGTGCGAAGATTGTCGACGTTCAAGCGCGAATTCAATATACGAAAAGAGTGAGGATTTTGCCCCTCACCCCTTTCTCCTGACCCCTCACGGGGTTACTACGCTTCGCGTGCCGGCGTGGTGGTCGCTGCGGGCGACGCTGCATTGCTCTGCGAGGAAGGCGGCGCGCTCGGCGTGCCCGTGGGCTTCGGCGGACGCGGCGGGCGGCCTTCCATGATGTCGTTGATCTGGTCCGAGTCGAGCGTCTCCCACTCCAGCAGCGCCCTGGCCATCGCCTCGACCTTGTCGCGATTGTCCTCGATCAGCTTGCGCGCGAGCGTGTACTGTTCGTCGATGATGCGGCGGATTTCCGCGTCCACCTTCTGCATGGTGGTCTCGGACACGTTCTTGTGGGTGGTGATCGAACGGCCGAGGAAAACTTCTCCCTCGTTTTCGCCGTACACCATCGGTCCGAGCTTGTCGCTCATGCCCCACTGCGTCACCATGCGCCGCGCCATCTCAGTGGTGCGCTCGAAGTCGTTCGAAGCGCCGGTGGTCATCTGTCCCATGAAGATCTCTTCGGCGATGCGGCCGCCGAACAGCACCGAGATGTTCTGCAGGATCTGCTCGCGGTCCATGCTGTAACGGTCTTCCTGCGGAAGCTGCATGGTCACCCCCAATGCGCGCCCGCGCGGGATGATGGTGACCTTGTGCACCGGGTCGGTCCTGGGCAGCAGTTTCGCCAACACCGCGTGGCCGGATTCGTGGTACGCGGTGTTGCGGCGCTCGTGCTCCGGCATCACCATGGACTTGCGCTCCGCGCCCATCATGATCTTGTCCTTGGCGCGCTCGAAATCCTCCATGTCCACCAGCCGCTTGTTCGACCGTGCCGCGAACAGCGCGGCTTCGTTCACGAGGTTGGCGAGATCGGCGCCGGAGAATCCGGGGGTGCCGCGGGCAAGGATGTCCGGGCGCACGTCGGGTGCCACCGGGACCTTGCGCATGTGCACCATGATGATCTGCTCGCGCCCGCGGATGTCGGGCAGCGGCACCACCACCTGGCGGTCGAAACGTCCGGGCCTGAGCAGCGCAGGGTCGAGCACGTCCGGCCGGTTGGTCGCGGCGATGACGATCACGCCGGAGCCGGTCTCGAAGCCGTCCATTTCCACCAGCAACTGGTTGAGCGTCTGTTCGCGCTCGTCGTTGCCGCCGCCGAGGCCGGCGCCGCGCTGGCGGCCGACAGCGTCGATTTCATCGATGAACACGATGCAGGGTGCGTGCTTCTTGGCCTGCTCGAACATGTCGCGCACGCGCGCCGCGCCGACACCGACGAACATCTCGACGAAGTCGGAACCGGAAATCGAGAAGAACGGCACTTTGGCCTCGCCGGCGATGGCTCGGGCAAGCAAAGTCTTGCCGGTACCCGGAGAGCCGACCATCAGCACGCCGCGCGGAATGCGGCCGCCGAGTTTCTGGAACTTGCCAGGGTCGCGCAGGAAGTCCACCAGTTCGGACACTTCCTCCTTCGCTTCCTCGCAGCCGGCAACATCGGCAAACGTCACGGTGTTGGTGGACTCGTCGATCATTCGTGCCCTGCTCTTGCCGAACGAGAACGCGCCGCCGCGCCCGCCGCCCTGCATCTGGCGCATGAAAAATATCCATACGCCGATCAGCAACAGCATCGGGAACCAGGACACGAAGATGTTCATCAGCAGCGACGGCTCTTCTTCGGGCTTGGCCTCGATGATGACGCCGGCCTTGAGCAGATCGGACACCAGCCAGGGGTCGGAGGGCGAGTACGTGGTGAACTTGCGGCCGTCGTTCCTGACGCCTTTGAGCACGCGACCTTCTATCGTCACTTTGGCGACGTTGCCCTGCTTCACTTCGTCGATGAACTGGGAATACTCCATCGACGTGGTCTGATGCTGACGGGCGCTGAACTGGTTGAACACCGTCATCAGCACCAGCGCAATGACCAGCCAGATCGCTACGTTCTTAATGAGATTATTCAATATTGCTCCTTGTGCCGCGGTGACAAACCGCGAATTTCCTGGTTCATTCTAAACCCATTTGAGCGTGCTCGCCGCCGGACGCCGCCGCCGCAGCTCACGCGGAGGATCGTCTTCCCCTGGCCAGCAGGTAAAGTTCGCTGGAGCGGTCGCGTGATGCCTTGGGCTTGCGCACCGCCACGGTCGAAAATGCTTCGGCGAGCTGCTTTCTGAACTCGTCGATCCCCGAACCCTGGAACATTTTGACCAGAAAACTGCCGCCCGGTTTCAGCCTGTCGCGGGCAAATTCCAGCGCCAGTTCGGCCAGTCCGATCGAACGGGCCTGATCCACCAGGCCAACACCGCTGATATTGGGCGCCAGGTCCGAAATCACAAGGTCGATACGGCGGCCTGCCAGTTCCTTTTCCAGCCGTTCCAGGGTTGCAGTCTTGGAAAAATCGCCGCGAATGAAAGCGACCCCTTCGATCGGTTCCATTTCCAGCACATCGAGCGCAATCACGCGTCCTGCGGTACCCACCAGCGGGGCCAGCACCTGCGACCAGCCGCCGGGCGCCGCGCCGAGGTCCGCCACGATCATTCCGGGACGCACCAGCTTGTCCTTCTCCAGCACCTCGATCAGTTTGTAGGCCGCGCGCGAGCGGTAACCCTCCTGCTTCGCGCGCCGCACGTAGGAGTCGGTGACATGCTCGTGCATCCAGGCCTTGCTGGTCTTGGTTCGTGCCATTGCCTACAATTTCCTCTTTAGGAGAATTTCTTGGCGAATCAATTGACCCCCGGCGAGCGCCGCGCGCTCAAGGCCCGCGCCCACGCCCTCGATCCCGTGGTTCTGATCGGCGATGGCGGGCTCACTGCGGCGGTGCTCAGGGAAATCGACCGCAGCCTCAACGTGCATGAACTGATCAAGGTCCGGGTCGCCGGCGACCACAGGGCGGTGCGTGAAAGCATTCTGCGCCTGGTATGCGAGCAACTGGGTGCCGTGGCGGTCCAGCACATCGGCAAGATACTGGTCGTGTTCCGACAGGCGCCGGAAGGCAAGCCGAAGATTCCGGTCCGGCCGAAGCGCAAGCCTGCTCGGGCCTTGAAACGAAGCTTTCAGAATCGCGTTTAAAACCCGGAGGCCATTTTGGGTGGCGCGCATGCGCGACGCTCGCCTCACGCCTCACGCCCCTCACGTCTCTCGCCTTCAAAGATATTTGACGTCCAGTATCTCGTACTCCTTGATGCCACTAGGCGCATTGACTTCCGCGACATCGCCGGAGTACTTGCCGATCAGCGCGCGCGCGATCGGCGAGCTGATGGAGATCTTTCCGCTCTTGATGTCGGCTTCGTCCTCGCCGACGATCTGGTAGGTCACGGTCTCGCCGCTGCCGACCTCTTCCAGGTCCACGGTGGCGCCAAACACACAGCGGCCGTCGGCATCGACGTGCGCCGGATCGATGATCTGCGCGTTGGCGAACTTGCCCTCCAGTTCGACAATGCGGCCTTCGATGAAGCTCTGCCTTTCCTTCGCCGCGTCGTACTCGGCGTTCTCCGACAGGTCCCCGTGGGTTCGCGCCTCCTGGATGGATGCAATCACTTTCGGCCGCTCCACGGTCTTGAGCTGGTGCAACTCGGCACGCATCAATTCGGCGCCTTTGACGGTCAGCGGGATCTTGTTCATCTTTCAATACCTCTTTGTGGCTGTGCGGCGTGGGTGCCGCCAATGATTGTTCTGCTGACTGCGTTTGCGCCGCACAGGCGTTCGCGGCCGAACCGGCGGCTCAGCGCAGCCTCGCGTGCAGGTCCTGCAACGAATACGCGGTGAGCTCACGCATGTGCTGCATGCCGGTGCATGCTGCACGCGCGCCGGCAATGGTGGTGTAGTAGGTCACGCGCGCCTGCAGTGCCGAACGCCGTATCGAATAGGAATCCTGGATGGCGCTGCGGCGGTCCTCCACCGTGTTGATGATCAGCGCAATCTCGCCGTTCTTGATCATGTCTACCACATGTGGGCGGCCTTCCGCCACCTTGTTCACGGTGGTGACCTGCAGCCCCGCCTCGGCAAGCGCGGCCGCCGTGCCGCGGGTGGCGAGCAGCGTGCATCCCAGTGCCGCAAGCGCGCGCGCGATCTCGACCACCTTGGGCTTGTCGGAGTTGCGCACGCTGATGAACACCTTGCCGCCCGAAGGCAGGCGCACTCCGGCGGCGAGCTGCGATTTCACGAAGGCTTCGGCAAAAGTATCGGCCACGCCCATCACCTCGCCGGTGGACTTCATCTCCGGACCGAGGATGGTATCCACGCCCGGGAACTTGATGAAGGGAAATACCGCCTCCTTGACCGCGTAATACGGTGGAACCACCTCGCCCCTGATTCCCTGGCTCTCGAGGGTCTGGCCCACCATGCAACGCATCGCAATCTTCGCCAGTGCCAGACCGGTCGCCTTGGAGACGAAAGGCACGGTGCGCGAGGCGCGCGGATTGACTTCCAGAACGAATACCACATCGTTCTGGATGGCGAACTGCACGTTCATCAGTCCCACCACCTCCAGCGCTTTCGCCATCGCCACGGTCTGACGGCGCATTTCGTCCTGCAGCTTCTTCGACAGGCTGTACGGCGGCAGCGAGCACGCCGAATCGCCGGAGTGCACGCCGGCCTGCTCGATGTGCTCCATGATGCCGCCGATCAGGACCTGTCCGCCATCGCAGACGGCATCCACATCGACTTCGATGGCATCGTTGAGGAAGCGGTCCAGCAGCACCGGCGAGTCATTGGAAACCTTCACCGCCTCGCGCATGTAGCGCTCCAGGTCGCGCTGCTCGTGCACGATTTCCATCGCCCGCCCGCCCAGCACGTAGGAGGGACGCACCACCAGCGGGTAGCCGATTTCCTGCGCCAGCGCCAGCGCCGCCTCGGGGTTGCGCGCGGTACGGTTTGGCGGCTGCCTGAGTTGAAGCCGGTTCAGCATCTTCTGGAAACGCTCTCGGTCTTCGGCGCAGTCGATCATGTCCGGACTGGTTCCGATGATGGGCACGTCGTTTGCATCCAGGTCCTTGGCGAGTTTCAGCGGCGTCTGCCCGCCGTACTGCACGATCACGCCCAGCGGTTTCTCCACCGCGACGATCTCGAGTACGTCTTCGAGGGTCACCGGCTCGAAATACAAGCGGTCGGAGGTGTCGTAATCGGTGGACACCGTTTCCGGATTGCAGTTGACCATGATGGTCTCGTAGCCGTCTTCGCGCAGCGCCAGCGCCGCGTGCACGCAGCAGTAGTCGAACTCGATGCCCTGGCCGATCCGGTTCGGCCCGCCCCCCAGCACCATCACCTTGCTGCGGCCGGTCGGCCGCGCCTCGCATTCCTCCTCGTACGTGGAGTACATGTAAGCGGTACGGGTGTCGAACTCGGCAGCGCAGGTATCCACCCGCTTGTACACCGGCCGCACGTTCAGCTCCCAGCGCTTGGCGCGCACCCCGTCCTGGGTAGCGTTCAGCAGCTTCGCCAGCCTGCGGTCGGAAAAGCCGGCGCGCTTGAGAGTCCACAGCGTGTCGCGATCGAGATCGCCGATACGCTTGCCCCCCAGCGCCTTTTCCTGGCGGATGATGTCCTCGATCTGCGCCAGGAACCAGGGATCGATCCGGGTCAGTTGGTGCACTTCCTCCCGGTTCATGCCGATGCGCAGCCCGTCGGCGAGGAAAAGAATGCGCTCCGGGCCTGCATCGGCGAGTTCGGTCTCGATGGTCTCGCGATCAGTGGTCTTTTCGTCGAATCCGTCGATCCCGGTCTCCAGACCGCGCAGGGCTTTCTGCATCGACTCCTGGAACGTGCGGCCCATCGCCATCACCTCGCCCACCGACTTCATCTGGGTGGTGAGCCGCGAATCGGCCTGCGGGAATTTCTCGAAGGCGAAGCGCGGTATCTTGGTGACCACGTAATCGATGGTCGGCTCGAACGACGCCGGCGTCGCCCCGCCGGTAATGTCGTTGCGCAGTTCGTCGAGGGTGTAACCGATCGCGAGCTTGGCCGCGACCTTGGCGATCGGGAAGCCGGTCGCCTTTGACGCCAGGGCAGACGAACGCGATACCCGCGGATTCATCTCGATGATGACCATGCGGCCGTCCTTCGGGTCGATGCCGAACTGCACGTTGGAGCCGCCGGTATCGACCCCGATCTCGCGCAGGCACGCGATCGAGGCGTCGCGCATGATCTGGTATTCCTTGTCGGTGAGCGTCTGCGCCGGCGCCACGGTGATCGAATCCCCGGTATGGATACCCATCGGATCGAGATTCTCGATCGAGCAGATGATGATGCAATTGTCTTTCCGGTCGCGCACCACCTCCATCTCGAACTCTTTCCAGCCGATCACCGACTCCTCGATCAGCAGCTCGTGGGTGGGCGAGGCGTCCAGCCCGCGTTCGCAGATGGCGACGAACTCTTCCTTGTTGTAGGCAATGCCGCCGCCGGTGCCGCCGAGCGTGAACGAAGGCCGGATGATGGTGGGGAAGGCGACCATCGCCTGCACCTGCATCGCCTCCTCCATGCTGTGGGCGATGGACGAGCGCGGGCATGCCAGGCCTATCCTGGTCATGGCTTTCTTGAATTTCTCGCGGTCCTCGGCCTTGTCGATCGCCTCCCTTGAGGCGCCGATCATTTCCACGCCGTACTTCTCCAGCACGCCCTGCCTGGCGAGGTCGAGCGCGCAGTTGAGCGCGGTCTGGCCGCCCATGGTGGGCAGCAGCGCATCGGGGCGCTCGACGGCGATTATTTTTTCCAGCATCTGCCAGGTGATCGGCTCGATGTAGGTGACGTCCGCCATTTCCGGGTCGGTCATGATGGTCGCCGGATTGGAATTCACCAGGATGACGCGATACCCCTCCTTGCGCAGCGCCTTGCAGGCCTGGGCGCCGGAGTAGTCGAACTCGCACGCCTGGCCGATGACGATGGGGCCGGCGCCGATGATCAATACACTGTCGATGTCTGTACGCTTCGGCATTTCAATTCAACCGTTGAGTCACATGCAGGCAAGACGATTCAATCTCGCCACCAAGGCACCAAGACACCAAGAAGAGCAATTCTCCCGCTTGCGAAGTTCTTGGTGCCTTTGTGTCTTGGTGGTTCATGTCTAGCAGTGCGGCTTGTGTTGTTCGATCATCTTCATGAAGCGGTCGAACAGGTAGTCGACGTCGTGCGGACCGGGACTGGCTTCGGGATGACCCTGAAAGCAGAACGCCGGCTTGTCGGTGCGTTCGAATCCCTGAAGGCTGCCGTCGAACAGCGACACGTGCGTGACCCGGACGTTCGCCGGCAGCGTGGTCGCGTCCACCGCGAAGCCGTGGTTCTGGCTGGTAATCATCACCCGCCCGCTGTCGAGGTCCTGCACCGGATGGTTGGCGCCGTGATGACCGAATTTCATCTTGATCGTCTTTGCGCCGCTGGCCAGTCCCAGCAACTGGTGGCCGAGGCAGATGCCGAACGTGGGAACGCCGGCGTCGAGGAACTTGCGGATGGCCTTGATCGCGTAATCGCAGGGCTCGGGATCGCCCGGACCGTTGGACAGAAAAATCCCGTCGGGCTTGAGCGCCAGCGCCTGCTCCGCGGATGCCTGCGCCGGCAGGACGGTCAGGCGGCAACCGCGGCTGGCGAGCTTGCGCAGGATGTTGTACTTGATGCCGTAGTCGTACGCCGCGACGTGATACTTGTGCGTACTCTGGCTGCCGTATCCCCGCCCCAGCGCCCATGCGGTCTGGTTCCATTGGTAGGATTTCGTGCAGCTCACCACCTTCGCCAGGTCCATGCCGGCCAACCCGGGAAAGGCGCGCGCTTCCTTCAGTGCAAACGCCTCGTCCACTTGGCCGCCCATCAGGCAACCGTTTTGCGCACCCTTTTCGCGCAGTATCCGGGTGAGCCTGCGGGTATCGATGCCGGCGATCGCTGCAACGCCCTGCGCCTTAAGGTAATCGGACAGGTCCTGGCTACTGCGGAAGTTGCTGGCAAGTACCGGCAGGTCGCGGATCACCAGCCCCGCGGCAAAGACCTTGCCGGATTCAATGTCTTCCGAATTGACGCCGACGTTGCCGATGTGCGGATACGTCAGGGTGACGATCTGCCGGCAATACGAGGGATCGGTGAGGATTTCCTGGTAGCCTGTGATCGCGGTGTTGAACACGACTTCGCCGGCGGTGCGGGTCTGCGCACCGATGGAAATGCCCCGGAATATCGTGCCGTCGGCGAGCACGAGGACGGCAGGCTGACGGTCGAGCACAGGCACGTAAGACTCCCGGGAAGCGCGGTTTGGAGGGGTACTCTACATATGCAAAGCGGGAGAGGCACACGCCCCGCCCGCTTTCATTGTGAGCGCGCATTATAGAGGAAGGGACGGCGCAGTTCAACGCGCCGTCGGTGTTCCTACTTCAGGCCGAGGACATCCTGCATGTCAAACAAGCCAGTCTTCTTCGCGGCCAAGAAGCGGGCTGCTCTGAGCGCGCCGAGCGCAAACGTGGCGCGGCTTGCGGCCCGGTGGGTGATCTCCACACGTTCGCCGGTGCCGGCGAACAGCGCGGTATGGTCGCCGACGATGTCGCCGCCGCGCACGGTGGCGAAGCCTATGGTGGCGGGCTTGCGCTCACCGGTTACGCCTTCACGGCCATAGACGGCGCATTCGGCGAGGTCGCGTCCAAGCGCCTGGGCAATGACTTCTCCCATGCGCAGCGCCGTGCCCGAGGGCGCGTCCACCTTGTGACGGTGATGCGCCTCGATGATTTCGACGTCGTAACCTTCGTTCAGGACTTTCGCCGTCAGCTCGAGCAGCCTGAACGTCAGATTCACCCCGACGCTCATGTTGGGGGCCATTACCATCGCGACGTCCCGGGAAGCGGCGCTGATCAGCTTCTTCTGTTCCGGCGTGAATCCCGTGGTGCCGATCACCATGCGGATGCCGCGGCTGCGGCAGATCTCGAGGTGTTTGAGCGTTGCCTCGGGCCGGGTGAAATCCACCAGCACGTCGCAGCCCGCAAGCGAGCGCTCGAGATCGGCCGAAATTTGCACGCCGCACGGCGAGCCTACCAGCTCGCCCGCGTCCTTTCCGAGAAACGGGCTGTCCAAACGCTCCAGGGCGGCCTTGAGCCGGAAGTCGCCGGCTTGCGCCAGCGCCTCGATGAGCGCGCGGCCCATGCGGCCGGTACTGCCCGCGATTGCGATTCTCTGAGGTGTCATAAGAAGTCGGTGATTCGAATGCGGGACCCGCGGGTCCTGGCTCAGGGATTGGCGGTCTCTGTCGGCGCGCGCGAGAGGTTTTCGGTGGCGACCACGTCGCCATCGATGTACTTGAGCCTGTCGCCATCGAAGACCACGGTGATCTTGCGCTGCCGGCGCACCTCGCCCGCCTTGCCGGTCAGATACACGTAGTCCCAGCGATTGGGATGAAACACGTCGGCGACCAGCGGCGTGCCGAGGATGAAGCGCACCTGCGAGCGCGTCATGTCGGGTTTGAGCTTCGCCACCATTTCCTGGTCCACGTAGTTTCCCTGCTGGATGTCGATCTTGTAGGGCTCCAGCATGCAACCGGCGAGCAGGACAGGCAGGAGCCAGAGTAAGCGCATGAAGTTAGCGGCGCCATCCGGCGGCAACAGCGTCCGGACGCGGTATCCAAGTGGGTTGAAAGCCGCTATGATAATTCACCAACGCTTCCCTGTCAGTCCTGACATGACCACTCCTCACGATCTCAAGAACATCGGACTGAAGGCGACGCTTCCGCGCCTGAAGATTCTCGACCTGTTCGAGAACAGCGACGTGCGCCACCTCACCGCCGAGGACGTCTACAAGATGCTGATGAAGGAGGGCATGGAGATCGGGTTGGCAACCATCTACCGGGTGCTCACCCAGTTCGAACAGGCGGGCATCCTGATCCGTCACCATTTTGAATCGGGCAAGGCGGTTTTCGAACTCAACCAGGGCGGCCACCACGATCACCTGGTCTGCATCCAGTGCGGACGGGTCGAGGAATTCTACGATCCGGAAATCGAGCGACGCCAGGTCAAGATCGCCAAGGACCGCGGCTTCACCATCCACGAGCACTCGCTGCAGTTGTATGCCGACTGCATCAAGCCCGACTGTCCGAACCGCAACAAGCGCTGAAACCGCACAGCCGGCGAATGCCGGCCGCATTCCGGAACCGGTATCCGTCATGACGGCAGAAGCGGCCGCGGACGTTCGTTCAGGCCACGGAATTTCATCACAACGACACTTAGCAGGCTGTTGAAAATCTCGATGACCGAACCAATTCTTGCCACCAAGATTCTTTTCAATACCTTATTTTCCATACCTTCCCTTCAATACCCCCTTGAGGGGTGCGCTCGACGGGTGCCCTTGAGGGGTACACAAAGGCACCAAGAAAAAATGACAAAGTTTCCAGATTCACATTTGCATTCCTTGGCGTCTTGGTGCATTGGTGTTTAGTATTTAGTGTTTAGTTTTCAGTTTTTCTCTTTGTACTCTCGGCGTTCTCTGGCACTCAACAACCTGTTAGGAGGCGACCATGGTGGCACTCGCGAAGGAACCGCAGTCCATAGGCAGGGTACTCGACAGCGGTTTCAAGTTGTTCGTAAAGGCATTTACCGGCGTTCTTCCTCTGTCACTGGCAGCGGCTGCGGTGCTCGCAGTCCCGAACATCGCCAACGTCGTCATGGGCAGCCCCGAACAGGTCGCGAGCCCGGTACCCGGCGCGACTGCTGTGGTCCTCTTCCTGGTGGCGCTGCCCATCTACATGATACTGATCGCCGCGGTGGTGTACCGGCTCGGCGCGGTGGCCGAAATGCACGAGGGGAGCGTTGGACAGGCGTTGGCACGCGGGGCCCGGTGCGTGCTCTCGCTCATCGGCGCAGCCATCCTCTACATCCTGGCGATGGCCGGCGGCCTGATTTTGCTGATCATTCCCGGCATCATCCTGTCGCTGAGCCTGTCATTCGGGTTTTTCGCCATCGTCCTTGATGACGAATCGGCGCTGGGCGGGCTCAAGCGCAGCCACCGGCTGGTGTGGGGCAACTGGTGGCGAACGCTGGCCGTGGTTTCCGTGCCGGTGGTCATCGTGATGATTCTTTACCTCGGGTTTGGAATTGCCTTCGGCGCCACCATCGTCCTGTCAGATGGCAGGCCCGCGAGCGATATGTTGATCACCGCGAACCTGATCCAAGCCGCGATCGGCGGCATCACCGCACCCCTGATCTACTCGATCATGATCGCGCAGTACCACGATCTGAAATTGAGGAAGGAAGGGCACGATCTTGCGGCGCGGCTTGCTTAAGGAAGCTCTGATCAGGTTCCGCCACGCGCGTTGCGCCAGGTGCGGATGACTGCTAGGGACGCCGGAGCGCGGAACAGGGGCCCCTCTCTGGGGATGTGACCGCGGAGGCACGCGTAAGGCCGGTGGTGACACGCTATTGGCCGGTTACACGGTCGCATCCCCGCAAGCGGGGTCCCTGCTCCACGTTCCACCGGCCCGTAACAACGCAGGCGCCGCACCTGGCACAACCCAATGACATTTCGACTCTTTCGAGGGACCGGGCGATTCGGGCCGCGTGCCGCAGCGCAGAACAGGGGCCCCTCCGGGGATGTGACCGCGGAGGCACGCACAAGCACGCGCACATTCGCCACGATGCATCCCGCTCCGGGGTCGCATCCATCGGCCAAGGCCGACGGAACCTGCTCCGCGCCTCAAGCGGGCGCTCTGCGTCGGCTCCTCCTTATGTGCGCTCCGGACTCGGCGGGCGTAGCCTCGGGGCGGGTCGGAGCGCATGGAGGCTGTGTCAACCAAATGTAAATGGAGCGCTTGTACGGCTGCTCCCGCAGACGGGCGTACCGCTAACGAGTCACAGCCGTCCGGCTACACGGCGTCCTCGCCGTCTTGCCCTCGACCCGAATCGCCTCGGTCGCGCATGCGGGACTTATGCAGAGCTTCCCTAGGGCGGCTTGTCCAGTCTGCATGGAAACCGCCTCGTGAACGTCCACCATACCGACCGTGCATTGACAGGACCGGCGCTCCGGCTCATGATGTATCTACGTGTAGATACTATGGGGTAACCGATGGCGACCAAAGGCGTGCGGATGGAACTGATGGTGTCGAAGTGGGGCAACAGCCTCGCGGTGCGCTTGCCGGCTGAATCGGCCAAGCGGATCGGCGTAGGCGAGGGCGATACGCTCATTGCGGAGATTTCGGCTGATGGGCGTTTGGTCCTCGCCCCGGAAGGCCGTGCGATCGGCAAAGCCGAGTCGCGCCGCCTGCGGCAATTCCTTGGCCGTCAGAAGGAGACGGCGCCGGTGGTCAGAGACATGCGCCGCCAGGCGCGCTACTGATGATCTACATCGATACCAGCGCCCTGGTTCCAGTCTTCATCCGGGAGCCGAAGAGCGAGGCCGTCATAGGCTGGCTCGAATCATCGGGCGAGCGTCTGGCAATCAGCGAGTGGTCCCTGGTCGAGTTCGCTTCCGCCGCCGCGATCAAGGTGCGTACCGGCCAAGCGGCGCCGAACCTGGCTAAGCAGGCCACGGCGCGAGTCCGCGAATTCGCCCAGAAACATTGCATGGTCGCCGTTCCCGGACGGACGGAATTCCACCGCGCCGCGGAGCTGGCGGGTGACGACACTTTGAAGCTGAGAGCGGGCGACGCGCTTCATCTTGCCGTTGCTGCAAGCCTGAACGCACAAGGTATTCTCTGCCTCGACGACGCGATGATCGAGAGCGCCAAGTCGCTCGGGATGAATGTCGTGATGGTTTGATCAAGAGCTGGATAAACAAGCAGATGCAGTGGATTCAACATCTAACTGCACGACTTGATTGCGGGTAGGACACGGCGGGAGTAGCAGGCGAGCGGCGTGACTAGGCAGTCGAGAGCGCAAACTCCATGAAACCTAGATCCTCGGTGAACGACATGCGCGCAGAATACAATTTCGACTATTCGAAGGCGGTTCGAGCCAAGTATTACAAGCGGATTCTCAAAGAAGGCGCAAATGTTGTGGTCCTGGAGCCCGACGTCGCCAAGGCATTTCCCGATTCGGATGCTGTCAACGATGCACTCCGTGTTGTTCTCAAGGCCAGCCAATCCGCAAGACGTCTAAGCACACGCTCGACACGGACGCGCTAAGGCGCGCCGGTTAGCGTGGTGGGGGGGCTTGAACGGGTCGGATCAGGCTAAGCCCCTGTCGCTTCGGCTTTTACGTTCCAGGAAAGAGTGTTTTTCGGCCTTAGAAGATCATTCTTGCCCTCGAAACCATGCGCGCAGTCGTAAGGTGCAAGACGTGGTTGGACAGAAATCGTAGTTTCAGTCGAGGCTAATGCGCGTGGTGCGTTACGTTGGAAGGCGTGGGGTCCGGCAACCGGGACATGATCATGGACTTCCAAGGCGCTGGTGCAACTGTCGCCGACAGAATCGACTTAGCAGACATCGACGCCAACCCCGTAACGGGTGGTGATGACCTGTTCTCCTTCCTCGGCACGGGGACGTTTAACGGCGTAGCGGGTGAGCTCCGCGTTGAGTCGGGCGGCGGCAGCACGGTCATCCAGGGTGATGTCAATGGGGACGCAGCGGCTGATTTTGAGATCGAACTGACGGGCTTGCATACGCTGGCTGCGACTGATTTCATCCTCTAGATCTGGTCAGAGAGGTCCGACGGCGAGGTTCGGCAGTTTCGCCGCCGCTGTAGATAAGGGAAGCCATCGCTGGGTGAACCAGACGGGATGGGCGCAATGCCCACCCCGTTTTCTTTTCGAGGATCGCCAGCTCAAGAGACGAGTCTTCGAACCCGTACACTGCTCACCGTTCATTATTCACCCGAACTTATCTGCGTTGGTCTGCGGCTCGTTCTTGAGTCTTCGGTTGGACTCGAATCACGATTCGCGAATCCCGTTCCGATGATTTCTATCCAGTAACAGGTCGAAGATCCACGCGCACGGCTTTGACGTGGACATTGGAACGGGACGAATCACGATTCACCGCGTACTGTGCCGTAGTTGTCAGTGCCGAGCGGTCCTGTTGTCGCCGACGCCCGGCTCACGCGCGTCACTGCGCCCGCGTGCAAGTTCTCGGTTAAAATGGGAATCATGCGGGTGTAGTTCAATGGTAGAACGAAAGCTTCCCAAGCTTTAGACGTGGGTTCGATTCCCATCACCCGCTCCACTAATCGGCCCCCGCCTATAAGGTGAAGGGTTTCAACCATCCCCGAAGGGGACGCTAAAATAGAGTCGCGCAACGTGGCTTTATTTATTTTGGTGAAGAACCGCCAGAAGCCTGCCCTGTCACAGGGTTTCCTTGCGCAGATCCCCTCATCGGAAAACCGGACCAACTGGAGATCGCGGAATGAAGTTGCTCAAATGGATCCTGATCGCAGTCGGAGGCGTGGTAGTCCTGTTCGCCGGGGTGCTGGCGTTCATCGCCGTCACTTTCGATCCCAATCAGTACAAGGGGCAGGCTGCCGATCTGGTCAAGGAGAAGACCCAGAGAACGCTCACCATCGAAGGCGATATCAGACTGACGCTGTTCCCCAGGCTGGGCGTACAACTGGGGAAAACACGCCTGTCGGAGTTCAGGAGCGACAAGGAGTTTGCCGGACTGGAGCAGATGCGGGTGTCGTTGGCTCTGCTCCCGCTGCTGTCGAAACAGGTGGTGGTGGACCAGGTCCAGCTCAACGGATTGCGGATTAACCTCGTCAAGCACAGAGACGGCCGGACCAATTTCGCCGACCTGCTCGGAGCGGAAGAAACCGCGGCACCCGCGCCCGCGCCGCCATCTGCTGCCGCGGCCCCGATCAAGTTCGACGTCGATGGCGTCAAGGTGAGCAAGGCCGCGGTGAGGTGGAAGGATGAGGCAGCCGGTGCCGAGTACACGGTATCGGATTTCAACCTTGAGACCGGGCGGGTGGCCCCGGGGGTACCGGTCAAATTCGAGCTGGCTGCGGCATTCACAGCATCGGAACCGAAGATGGCCGTGAAGTTGCAGTGCGCCGGAAACGTGACGGCCGACCCGCAGAATCGCAGTTTTTCGGTGGCCGTGCTGACCGCATCAGTTAGCGCGCAGGGTCCGCAACTGGAAGCGGGGCTGAATATCAAGCTCTCCGGCGTTGAGGGGTCGGCCAAAGCGCTGCAGGTTCGCGAATTCCTGATCACCGTGGACGCCAAGCAGGCGGACAACGCGCTCAAGGGCACGCTTTCGACGCCGATCGCGGCTGACTTCGAAACGCAGCTTTTAGAACTGCCCAGGCTCGCCGGCGAATTCGACGTCGCCTCGCCGGCGTTGCCGATGAAGAAACTGAAAGTGCCGCTTGCGGGCACGGTCCGCGCCGATCTGAAGAACCAGACGGTGAACGCCGATCTGACCGCCCGCTTCGACGAAAGCAACATCAAGGCCAAAGTCGGCATGAGCAACTTCGCGGCGCCATTCACCCGCTTCGACGTCGCCATCGACAAGCTCAACGTGGACCGCTATCTGCCACCCACGGAAAAACGGGCGGCGACCGCCGAACCGGCGTCGCCCCCGCAAGCCGAGCAACCGATCGATTTTTCACCGATCAGGAAACTCAATCTGGCCGGCAGCCTGCGCATCGACGAGCTGATCGCGTCGAACGTGAAGGCGCAGAACCTGCGGATGGACGTCAAGGCCAGGGGCGGCAGGCTGGAGGTGAATCCGCTGTCTGCCAACCTCTATCAGGGCAGCACCAATGGCACGGCCTCGGTCAACGCCAACAACAACCAGCTCGCGATCCGGCAGAACCTCTCCGGCGTATCCATCGGCCCGCTGCTGCGCGATGCGTTGAACCAGGATCTGCTCGATGGGCGCGGCAACGTCGCGCTGGACGTCACCGCCACCGGCAACACCGTGAGCGCGATCAAGAAGACGCTCAACGGGTCCGCGGCGCTTAATCTCAAGGACGGCGCACTCAAGGGCATCAACCTGGCGCAGTCGCTGCGCAACGCCAAAGCGATGTTCAGCGGCGGGGCGCGCGATTCCGAGCAGGCCGCAGCGGCCGGCGAAAAGACCGATTTCTCAGAGTTGAGCGCCAGCTTCGTTATCCGTGAGGGCGTGGCACACAACGACGATTTGCTGGCGAAGTCCCCGTTCCTGCGGCTGACCGGCGCGGGTGACATCAATATCGCGGAAGGCAGCCTGAACTACCTGGCGAAGGCGGCCACAGTGACGACCAGCACCGGCCAGGGCGGAAAGGAACTCGCCGACACCCGGGGGCTGACGCTGCCGGTGCGCGCTTCGGGTCCGTTCACTGCGCTTAAATACAAACTCGAATTCGGCTCCGCGTTCTCGGACAGCGCCAAGCAGCAGGTCGAAACAAAAAAAGAAGAATTCAAGGGCAAGCTCGAAGAAAAGCTCAAGGCCAGGCTGCCGGGGGCCGCAAAGCCGGCCGGGGAGGCAGCGCCCGCCACAGGCGGGGAGTCGGCGCCGCCGCCACGGCCGGAAGACAAACTCAAGGAAAAGCTGAAGAAGCTGTTCTGACCGACGATTCCGGCATGAGCGAATTCGCCGAGCGCGTCATTACGTGGCAGCGCCACCATGGACGCCACGATCTGCCGTGGCAGGGCACGCGCGATCCCTATCCGGTCTGGCTCTCCGAAATCATGCTGCAGCAGACCCAGGTCGCAGCAGTCATCCCGTACTTCCAGCGCTTCATCACCCGCTTCCCCAACGTCTCCAGTCTGGCGTCCGCCGCCCAGGACGACGTGCTGGCGCTCTGGAGTGGGCTCGGTTATTACGCCCGAGCTCGCAATCTCCTCCGCGCCGCGTTCATCGTCGTCGAGCGGCATGGCGGCGTATTCCCAGGGCACTTCGAGGAGATCGCCGCGCTGCCGGGGATCGGGCGATCGACCGCGGCTGCGATTGCAGTGTTCGTCTCCGGCGCCCGCCAGCCGATCCTGGACGGCAACGTCAAGCGCGTGCTGGCGCGCTGCTTCGGCATCTCAGGATTCCCCGGCGAGAAAAAGATCGAGAAGCGCATGTGGGAACTCTCCGCCGGGCTGTTGCCGGAGCGTGATATCGAGGCGTACACGCAAGGGCTGATGGATCTCGGTGCCGGTATCTGCACTCGCCACCGCCCGCGTTGCGAGGCCTGTCCCCTCGGCGAGGAGTGCGCGGCCAAGCGCGAGAACCGCGTCTCCGAACTGCCGTCGCCGCGGCCGCGGAAGCCCGTGCCGGAGAAGTCCACAGTCATGCTGATCCTGCAGCGCAACGGCGAAGTTTTGCTGGAGAAGCGCCCGGAGCCCGGCATCTGGGGCGGCCTGTGGAGCTTTCCCGAAGTCAGCGATGCGTCGCAGGCGGCAACGCTGTCCCGCGGCCGATTCGGTGCCGCAGTCAAGGCCGACGGCATCTTGCCGGTGATTCGTCATGGCTTCACCCACTTCGCGCTCACCATCACGCCGGCGTTGCTGCGCGTGACGCGGATGGAGCCGCGTGCACAGTCGCCGGGCCATGTGTGGTTGACGGTTGAAGATGCGATCGGTGCGGCGGTGCCGGCGCCGGTGCGCGCGATCCTGCGCCGGCTTCGCGACGGCGGCTGATACCCGTTATGCGGACGATTTCAGAAGCCGGTACACGCGCATCAGCCGTTCGCGGTCGTCGCGCGTCTCGAGCAACGCCTGCTTTTCTTCGAGGGCAAGCGGCAGGACTTCCGCCAGGCGGTAACTCACCCAGCGCGAATCGTCGTACGCGAGCGGCGGAAAAAAATACTCGGTACCGAGGCGGCTGACGATCTGCTCGAGCACCCGACGGCACAGGACCAGCGATTCCTCGTCCGCGCTTCCGGGAACCTCCTGCAGCAGCTCGATATCGGCGCGGATCAGGCCGCTCGGCTGTGTGGTCTGGCTGCGGATACGAAACCGCTGCTGGCCCCTGGTCTTGAGATGAAAAACGCCCAGATGAGGCATCTCCCATTCGGCGATCATGGCGGTACAGCCGACCGTTTCCGGCAGCGCCGGCATGCCGACTTCCACACCTTCCTTGATCCTGCACACTCCGAAGGGCGTAGTGTCGCGCAGGCAGTCCCGGGTCATTTCCAGATAGCGCTGCTCGAAGATCTTGAGCGGCAGCATGCCGCCGGGGTAGAGCACGGTGTTGAGCGGAAAGATCGGGATCGTTGTCGTCATGTAAAAACACTCACCGCAGAGGATTCATTTCAATGCCCCCTTGAGGGGTACGCGAAGGACGCGGTGAGCGCTTATAGAGCCTTACACAGAGCCACCTTAATCTCACCACGGAGAAACAAATTAGCCGTCGCTATTCCCGGGTTCGCCCCAGCGGGGCATCAGCGAATGCGGGACGCAGAGATGGTCGAGAACGCGCGCGACCACGAAATCCACCAGGTCCTGCGGAGTCTGCGGGTGGTGATAGAAGCCCGGGTTTGCCGGCAGGATCACCGCGCCCGCGCGTGCCAGCTTGAGCATGTTCTCCAGATGGATCGCCGAGAATGGCGTTTCCCGTGGCACCAGTATCAGCTTGCGCGCCTCCTTCAGAGTGACGTCGGCGGCACGTTCAATCAGATTATCCGCGAGGCCCGCGGCGATAGCCGCGAGCGTGCCCATAGTGCAGGGACAGACCACCATCGCGTCGGGCGGATTCGAGCCTGAAGCAACCGGCGCAAACCACTCCTCGCGGCCGAATGCCTGCAGTTGCCCGGGGCGCGCGCCAAAACGTGCGGCAAAGAACTCGGCAGCCTCTTTGGCGCGGGCAGGCAATGCGAGACCCATCTCCTGGCGCGCGACGACTTGTGCCACCTGCGAGTACAGCAGGTATACGCGCAGGTCCGCTTTGAGCAGACATTCGAGCAGCCGTACGCCGTAGGGCATGCCCGAAGCGCCGGTAAAAGCGAGTGCGATGGTGCGCGCGGTCATTGCGCGGCCTTGCCGGCAGCCAATAGTGGCTCCAGAGCGCGGCGCGCTGTGCGTGCCGGCGCGGCAACGGCGGATCCGGAATTACTCACGTGGACAATTCCCTGTGCCGGATCAGGACGCCGCGGCTGGCGCGGAAGTGCGCCGCCAGATTCTCGGCGAAGTAGACCGAGCGGTGCCGGCCGCCGGTGCAGCCGATCGCCACCGTCAGATAACTGCGATTGTCGCGCACAAAGCACGGCAGCCATTTTTCGATGTAGTCGCGGATGTCCGCAAGCATGCTGCGCGCGTTGGCGTCCGCCTCCAGGAACGCGATTACCGGCGCGTCTTTTCCGCTCAGCGGACGCAACTCCGGGTCGTAGTTGGGATTGGGCAGGCAACGAACGTCGAACACCATGTCGGCATCCAGCGGGATGCCGTGCTTGAAGCCGAAGGACTGGAACAACAGCGTCAGCCCGGACTCGCCCAGGTCGAGCAGATCCTTCACCCAGGCCCGCAATGCGTTGGGATTGAGGTCGCTGGTGTCGATGCGATGGCCGAGGTCGCCGATGTCGGCGAGCAGTTCGCGCTCGCGCTCGATGCACTCCGGCAGCGTGCGCTCCTCGTGCGCGAGCGGATGGCGGCGGCGGGTCTCGGAGAAGCGTTTGACCAGAGTATCGGTCTTGGCATCGAGGAAAACCAGATGCAGGTCGATCTCGCGCCGCCGGAGCTGCAGCAGGTAATCGGGCAGTTCGGACAGCGTCGCGCCGCTGCGCACATCGATGCTGACGGCTACGCGCTGCTGGCCCTCCTGGGCGAGGAACTGCGTAAGCCCGATCAACAGCTTCGCCGGCAGATTGTCCACGCAGTAGTAGCCGCTGTCTTCCAGGACGTTCAGCGCGATGCTCTTTCCGGAACCGGACAGGCCGCTGATGACGATGAGCCGCATGGACGCTCTAGCCCCGCTTGCTCAACTGCTTTTCCTGGCGCTGTATGAACTCCTGTGTGCTGTCGATTCCGCGCAGTTGCAGGACATAATTGCGAACCGCCGCTTCCGCCAGCACGGCGAGGTTGCGGCCGGCCGCGACCGGCAGCACCACCTTGCGGATGCTGATGCCCATGACGTCTTCCGAGCTGGCGTTGAGCGGCAGGCGTTCCAGGCCGGGAATCACGCCGCCGACCGGTTTTTCCAGCTGCACGATCAGTTTCAGGTTCTTTCTGATGCGCACCGCGGTCTCGCCGAAAATGGTGCGGATGTTGAGCATCCCCAGCCCCCTCACTTCGAGGAAATCCTTCAGCAGTTCGGGACTGCGTCCCTCGAGCGTTTGCGGCGCGATGTGATACAGCTCGACCACGTCGTCGGCAACCAGACCGCTGCCGCGGGAGATCAGCTCCAGCGCCAGTTCGCTTTTTCCCACGCCGCTTTCGCCGGTTATCAGTACCCCCATCCCGAGCACGTCCAGAAAAACGCCGTGGCGGGTGACGAACTCGGCAAGCGCCCTTCCGAGATAGGTGCGCACCACCCAGATGATCTGCAGGCTGTGCAGGGGCGATGCCAGCAGCGGGACATTGCGGGAAGTGGCAAACTCGGCGAGCGTCGGCGGCGCCTTCTCCTGGTCGCTCAGTATGATGCAGGCCAGGCCGCTGCCGGCGAGCCGGGACAGCGCCTCCCGCTGCGATTGCTCGCTGAGCGAGGAAAAATACGCGGCCTCGGTGCGGCTGTAGATCTGAATCCAGTTGGGATGGACCAGATTCAGGTGCCCGATCAGGCCCTGCGAGGCGTGATTGATCTCGCTGCTGTCGAGAAAGGGCGAGGGATCGCGCGGCCCGGATACCCAGGCGAGCTTTAGCGCGTCGGCATTTTCCTTAAACAGCTGCGCGACGCTGACCAGGGGCATGGGGCTCCCATTCGCTGATGAGACGTTGTACGTCCCGGGCATCCGGCAATGCCGCCAGTTGCGCACGCATCGCCTTGTCGCTGAACATCTGCGCCAGTTCCGAGAGTATCTGCAGGTGCAGATCGGTCGCCTTCTCGGGAACCAGCAGCACGAAGATCAATTGCACCGGATTGCCGTCCGGCGCCTCGAAGGGTATCGGCGCCCTGGTGCGAACGAACGCGCCTGCGGCCTCCCGCAAGCCCTTGACGCGGCCATGGGGAATGGCAATGCCATGGCCCAGCCCGGTCGAGCCCAGTCGCTCGCGCGCGAACAGGGCGTCGAACACCTGGACGCGTCCGACGCCAAGCGCATTTTCGAACAACAGTCCGACGTGCTCGAACACCCGTTTCTTGCTGGTGACATCCAAATCGAGAATGACGTTCGCAACGGGTAACAGCTTCGATAGCAGACTCATGCTGGGCGTCCTGGAAATGCGATGGAAGGTTACGGTGCAACCGGTCTGTTGCGGACGGCTTCGCCCTGGTGGCGGTCGATTGACTTTTCCTTGTGTTTGAGAATCTGGCGATCGAGCTTGTCCACCAGGATGTCTATGGCCGCGTACATGTTGGCGTCCACGCACTCGACGTAAATGTCCTTGCCGCGCACGTGCACGTTGACCTCGATTTTCTGGTCGAGCTTGTTTACGGACAGGATGACGTTGACGTCGATGACGTGGTCGAAATGGCGGGTTACTCGAGAAAGCTTGTCGGTGACGTAAGAGCGGATGGCGGGGGTGATGTCGAGGTGGTGACCGGACAATTGAAGATTCATGAGCTTTCCCTTCCTTGTTTGATCAGATGCTCTTGCGAAGATTGACAGGCAGGATCTGCAAAGATTCGCGGTACTTGGCGATGGTGCGGCGCGCCACCACGATTCCCTGCTTGCCGAGAATCTCGGATATCTGGCTGTCGCTCAGGGGCTTTCGCCGGTCTTCCTCGCCGACAAGCTGCTTGAGCAGCGCGCGGATGGCGGTGGCGGAGCAGGCGCCCCCCGTTTCCGTGGTTACATGGCTGCCGAAGAAATACTTGAGTTCGAAAATGCCGCGCGCGGTAAGCATGAACTTCTGCGTGGTCACGCGTGACACGGTGGATTCGTGCAGCCCCAGCGTGTCGGCGATCTCGCGCAGGACCAAGGGCCGCATCGCCACTTCGCCGTGCTCGAAAAAATGGCGCTGCCGGTCCACGATCGCCTGGGAGACGCGCAGGATGGTGTCGAAGCGCTGCTGCACGTTCTTGATGAGCCATTTCGCCTCCTGCAACTGGCCGGCGAGCTGCTGAAAGCTCGCGTCACGGTTGCGGTTCAGGATGTCGGCGTACATGCGGTTGATGCGCAGCTTCGGCATGGCCTCGGGGTTGAGCGCCGCGACCCACAGGCCCTTGATTTTGCGCACTACCACGTCGGGAATGACGTAGCGCGTTTCGCCGTCGGAAAAGCTCGCGGCTGGCCGCGGTTTGAGGCTGATGATCAGGCTTTGAATGCCGCGCAGCGCGTCGTCGTCGCAGCGCAGCAGTTTCTTGAGCCTGAAATAGTCGCGCGCGGCGAAGGTATCGAGGTGCTGGGTCACGATCTGCAGCGCTTGCTTGCGATAAGGCGTGTCCTCCGGCAGCGCTTCCAGTTGCAGCGCCAGGGATTCGCCCAGGGAGCGCGCGCCGATTCCCGGCGGATCCAGGCTTTGAAGGTATTTCAGCGCGATGGTAAGGTCTTCCGCGCCGATCTCCAGCTCTGCCGGTAACAGCGCCGCGAGCTCGGCGAGATCCTGCGTCATGAAACCATCGTCGTCGAGATTGTCGATCAGATACGCGACGATGCGTTTGTCGCGGTCCGGCATCTGCATGATGTTGATCTGCCCGAATAGATGGTCGCGCAGCTTGGCCGGCTCGGCGGCGATCTGGGGTGGTTCGGCCTCGTCGTCGGCATCCTGGCCGCTGAACGAACCGTAACCGTCGTCAACGGACCACTCGCCTTCGGGCATGACGCGTTCGTCCGAAGTTCCGGCTTCCGCCGGTGCCGGCGCGGACTCGGCTGGCGCAGGTGACGCCGCCGGTAGGGCGCCATTGATCGGGACTCTTGCGGCTTCCTCTTCCTCCTCGTCACGCTCGAGCAGCGGATTTTCCTGCAGGAAGGTCTCGATTTCCTGATCGAGTTCCAGGGTCGAAAGCTGCAGAAGTCGGATGGACTGCTGCAACTGCGGCGTGAGCGTAAGGTGCTGAGACAGCTTGAGCTGCAGGGAGTGCTTCATTGGCTGGGGGCCGCAGGTGCAGGTGGCGAATGGACGGTCTTTCAGGTTATTGTTACAACTTGAAATGCTCGCCCAGATAAACTTTTCTTACGCTTTCATTATAAACGATTTCCTCGGGTTTGCCGGCGGCTAGTACCGAGCCGTCGTTGATGATGTAGGCACGATCACAGATCCCCAGGGTCTCGCGGACGTTGTGGTCCGTGATCAGGACGCCGATTTCGCGATCCTTGAGGAAGCGGATGATTTTCTGGATATCGAGCACGGCGATCGGGTCCACGCCGGCGAACGGTTCGTCCAGCAGAATGAACCGCGGCTGCGTGGCGAGCGCACGGGCGATCTCGACGCGGCGGCGCTCGCCGCCCGACAGGCTGATCGCCGGGCTGTTACGCAAATGCGCGATGTGCAGGTCGTGCAGCAGCGTGTCGAGCCGTTCGCGGATCTGGTCTTCCTCGAGTTCGCGCAGCTCCAGCACGGCGCGGATGTTCTCCGCCACGGTGAGCTTGCGGAAAATGGAGGCCTCCTGCGGCAGGTAGGACAGCCCCATGCGCGCGCGCCGATGGATCGGGGTGTGGGTCAGCGCCTGCCGGTCGAGAAAAAGATCGCCACCGTCGAGCGAAATCAGCCCCACCATCATGTAGAAACAGGTGGTCTTGCCGGCGCCGTTGGGACCGAGCAGCCCCACCACTTCGCCGCTGGACACGTCGAGTGAAACGTCCTTTACCACCGTGCGCGCCTTGTAGCGCTTGTTGAGTTTTTCCGCGCGCAGTTGACTCATGAACGAAGATTCGATGGGACCAGTGCCGCCGGGGGACGCGCTCGCAACGTCAGCGTTGCGCCGGCTGCAGCGTGTCGGAGGGCGCCAACTCGACCGATGAGGCGGCCCCGGGCTGCGCAGCGGCTTTGGGCTTGGGCTGGATCACCGCGCGCACCCGGCCCTGCGGATTGCCCGGCGTGGCCGCTGTCTTGCCTCCGCCGATGACCTGGAAGAACTCCGTGATCGAGTTGTAGGAAATGTAGTCCCCGCGCACTTCGTCGCGACCGCGCTGGATGCGTGCGTTGGTGAACATCTGCATCTTGTCGGCCTTGCCGTCGTATTCGAGGCGCTCGGAAAAGCCCTCGATGAAATCGTCAAAGCCTTCGCGCTTCTGCCGGAAGTGAGCCGGGCTGCCGTAGGCAATCCCGTACTGGAAGCCGTCCGCATCCTGCTTGACGATGATCTTGTCGGCCTTGATCATCATCGTACCCTGCGTGAGCGTCACGTTGCCCTCGAACACCGCCTCTTTCTTGGCGTCGTCGAGCTCCACGCGATCGGCCTCGAGATTGACCGGCTTTTCGCGATCGGCGCGTTCGGCCCACACGGCCGGCGGCGCATTCATGGCGCAGGCGAACGCGGCGCAGACCAGCGCGCGCCTAAGGTCGCGAAGGTCTCTTTTGAACACGCTTGGGAACTTCATACCTGGCCTTGACCTCCGACAACAGCTTGACCTGGCGGGTCCGATTATCGAATTCTAAGCCAACCGAGCTGGCCGTGGAATTTCCTTCCACCATTCTCACCGGCTTGTCGGTCCTGGCGAGGTCCTTGTCGGGAATGACATGCAGGAAGCTGGTGAACATGCCGAGCTCGGCGTTGGCTGCGTAGGCCGAGCGCACCACCTGAACGTCGCCGTTGAAAAACACCTCGTCCCCACCGTGCGACACTTCCGCGGTATCGGAACGCACTGTCACCGGGGCGCGCGCGTAGTCGAAGTACACCAGGCGCGGCAGCTCCAGGTGGGTGCTGTTGTCGTCCGGGTAGTGCACCATGCGTTTTGCCGACAGGGCGTAGCGGCGCGTGCCGTCCGGGTTCATCTTCATTGCCGAGAAGCCCTCGACGTAAAAATCCGGATCGTGGCGGGTGCTGCCGTCGGGCATGCGCGCCGGCGGCTGGACTTTGCGATCGAGCCAGAACGTCAGCGCCGCGAGCAGTGCCAGCAGGATCAGCGGAGACCACGCTACCAATCTGTCGTTCATCGCAAATAAGTTGCCAGTTGGGCTTCCAGGGTTCCCTGCGCGTGCATCAGGAACTCGCAGGCTTCGCGAACCGCGCCGCGGCCCCCTGCATTCTCGGTGACATAGTGGGCGTGGCTGCGCACGATCTGTGGCGCGTCCGGCACACTGAAAGCCAGGCCGCATCGGCGTAGCACCGGCAGGTCGGGCAGATCGTCCCCCATGAACGCAGTTTCCTCTTCCGCGAGTTTGAGCTTGCGCAGCAAGCTGCGATAGGCCTGGAGCTTGTCGGTGCTGCCTTGCAGCACGTGCGCGATGCCTGTTTCCCTGGCGCGCAGCGCTACAGCGGATGACTTGCGCCCGGACAGCAGCGCCAATCCTACACCGCTTGCAGCCAGCATTTTGAGCCCGAGGCCGTCGAGGATGTTGAATGCCTTGATCTGCTCGCCGTGCTTGCCGAGATGCAGCGTGCCGTCGGTCAGCACCCCGTCAACGTCGAAAATCGCGAGACGGATGCGGCGCGCGCGCGCAATCAGCCGTTTGTTCACCGATCAGAGTCCTCGCCAGTCGCAGCGTTGCCGGAACGCGACCTCTCTCATATGACCTTCGCCCGCATCAGGTCGTGCATGTTAAGCGCGCCAACCAGCCTCATGTCGGTGTCCACGGCAAGCAGCTCTGTGATCTTGTACTCCTCCATGAGTTGCACCGCTTCCACGGCGAGCTGATTGGGCCGGATCGTGCGCGGGCGGGGGGTCATGACTTCGCGCACTCCCTGCTTGCGCAGATCGACGAGTTTGTCCAGCGTGCGTCGCAGGTCGCCGTCGGTGAAGATGCCGACAAGACGATCGCCGCGTTCCACGATTGCGGTCATACCCATTCCTTTTTTCGACATCTCCAGCACCGCCTCGGAAAGCGACGCGTTATCCGGCACGCGCGGAATGGCGTCACCGGTGCGCATGACATCCGAGACACGGGTGAGCAGACGCCGGCCGAGGCTGCCGCCGGGATGGGAGCGCGCAAAATCTTCCTCGCCGAATCCGCGAGCTTCCAGAAGCGCGACCGCGAGAGCATCGCCAAGCGCCAGCGCTGCCGTGGTGCTGGCGGTGGGCGCGAGCCCGAGCGGGCAGGCTTCCTCGTCGACGTTGGCGTCGAGATGGACGTCGGCTTCGGCGGCCAGCGTCGAACGCGGATTGCCGGTGATGGCGATCAGCCTGGCGCCCTGGCGTTTGATCAGCGGGACAATCACCAGCAGTTCGGCGCTCTCTCCCGAATTCGACAGGGCGATCATCACGTCGTCGCGCGTAACCATGCCGAGGTCGCCATGGCTGGCTTCGGCGGGATGGACGAAGAATGCGGGAGTGCCGGTGCTCGCCAGGGTGGATGCAATTTTGCGGGCGATGTGGCCGGACTTGCCGATTCCGCTTACCACGACGCGGCCGCGGCAACCGAGCACGATTTCGAGTGCGCGCACGAAACTGTCATCGAGCCGCTCCGACAGCTTCACCACGGCGCGCGCCTCGATCTCGAGCACCCGTCGACCCAGCGTGATCGCCTGCGCCGGCGCGATCTTTCCCAGTGCTGTCATGATGATGGAGTATAACCCATGGCATCGAGCGAACGCCTCCGCGGCATCTCGAGGAGCCGGAAAAGTCCTGTGTTAGAGTTCGTGAAGCAGTCTGTCTGCAATATCGCGCAACGTCTCGCCATACTCCGCTGCCCGTGAACCCCGGAATTCTGGAACTCGTGTTGATACTGCTCGCCACCGCCGTTCTGGTCGTGGTGATCTTCCGGGTGCTCAGGTTGCCGGCGCTGCTGGGCTACCTCCTGGTCGGCATCGTCATCGGGCCGCACGCACTCGGGCTGGTGCCCGACAGCGGCGAAACGCGCTACCTCGCCGAATTCGGTGTGGTGTTCCTGATGTTCAGCATCGGGCTGGAGTTCAGCCTGCCCAGGCTCGTCACCATGCGCCGGATCGTCTTCGGCCTGGGTGCCGCCCAGGTGCTGCTGACATTGCTGATCGTATGGGCGGTTGCCGCCGCGCTCGGCGTCGAGTGGCGGGCGGGGTTGATACTCGGCGGCGTGCTGGCCATGTCTTCCACCGCGATCCTCGCCAAGCTGCTCGCGGAGCGACTCGAGCTCAATTCGCCTCATGGCCGGCAGATTATCGGCATCCTGCTCGCCCAGGATCTCGCGGTGGTGCCGCTGCTGATCCTCACCCCGGCGCTCGCGGCCGGCACGGAGACCCTCGCGATCAACCTCGGGTTGGCGCTCGCCAAGGCGGCGGCGGTGCTGGCGGTGCTGCTCTTCCTC
>JBOIFZ010000120.1:0-2165 GCA_050741735.1 Burkholderiales bacterium | reverse complement strand
TCCTCTACTTTCCGCTCCAGCCCCGCGTAAGACTCCTGGAGTCGCTCGGTCATGCGGTTGAACTCGTCGGCCAGCGACTGCAATTCGTCGCCGCTTTTGACGTCGATCCGATGCTCCAGCGCTCCGGAACCGATACGGGCAGCGCCGGCGCGGAGCGCCTGGATCGGCGACACCATTCGGCGCACGAGGAATAAGCTCGCGCCGATGGAAATCACAACACCCACGAATACTAGTATCACGGTACGCAATATCGATGCATACAGTGGTGCGAACGCCTCGGCAATCGGAAGGTCAACGAAGACAGACCAGTTCAAGGGCGTAATGGCAGCGTGCGCCGAGAGGACTTCGGTTCCGCGCACGTCCCGGCCCACCATTGCCTCAACAGATGTGCCGTCGTCGCGACCCGGTGTTGCGGCGGCCACGCGAACCTGCGGAAGCGCGGATAGATCGGTTTTCTGCAGGACCAGGCTGATATCGGGATGCGCGATCAGCCGACCGCTGGCGTCTACCACATAGGCGTAACCGCCTTTGCCGACTTTCAGGTTTGAGACCACGTCCCAAATGAACTTGAGGTTGGCCTCGGCGGCGACGACGCCCGCGTCCTCCCCCGCCCCGGCCATGGCAATCGTAATGTAAGGCTCCGACTCCTTGCGGAAGTAAACCGGGCTGAAGTAGGTCTTGCGAGCCATCGCGTCCACGAATTTCGGATCATGCGATAAATCGGCGTTGCTGCCGAGGACGTCCATTGCAAGACGCGACACGCGCAGTTGCTCCTGCCCCGTGGGGTCGATATGGCTCACCTCGGTGATGGTGGGAACCTGGCGCAGAAGCCGCAGCGAATCGAGCCGCCTCTGATCGAGCGGGACGCCGCGCGGACCCCACGGCGCCTGTGCGATCCACGAAAGATCGTGTTCCAGCTCGCGTACGAACCGCTCGATTCTGATCGCCGCCGCAGCCGCTTTCTCGTACTGGATGCGGGCGAGAGCGGACTTGTTCTCCTGGTACGAGAAGTAGATTTCCACGAGGCCGCTGACAACCAGCCCGCCGATGACCAGGATCACCAGCGACAACGTGTACTTGATGAAAAGGCTGGCGCGCCAGATCACTTGATCACCTCATCCGCCCTGAGCAGGATCGACTGCGGCACATCGATACCCATTTCGCGTGCCACCCGCAAATTGACCACGAATTCGTAACTGGAAAGCTGCTCGATGGGTAGCTCGGAAGGTTTCGCACCCTTAAGGATCTTGTCGACGTAGGCTGCCGCGCGGCGCATTGCCTCCTTCAGATTCGCTCCATAGGACATCAACACGCCCTCATCATGGTATTCCCTTACCGGGAACACTGCGGGACGTTTGGTTTTACGCATGGCTCGACAAATTTTGGATTTATTCGCCAGCAGGAAAAGATCCTGAGCAACCAAAAATCCATCGGCTTTGCTGCGCCGCATCGCGTCGAGAGAAGCGTCGAGTTCGCCAACGTTGCGAGCATCGAATACCTCGAGTGCGACGCCGAGGGTGTGGGCCGCTGTTTTTGCCTCATTCAGTAATGGCCCCGACAGTGGGTTGGTCGGATTCCTGAGATAGGCGACGCGTCGAGCGTTTGGCACGACCTCTTTGAGAAATTCCATGCGCTTCTGAGTCATCTCAGGGGTTACCACGGACACACCGGTGCCATTCCCACCCGGCCGCGCCAGGCTCACCGCAAAGCCAGCCGCGACGGGGTCACCCGACATGAACACTACTGGTATCGCCGTCTTCTCCATTGCCGCACGTGCGGCAGGTGAGCCAGGCGCAACAATAAGGTCCACTTTCGAACCCGCCAAATCTGCCGCAAGTGACCGCAGCTCTTCATCTGTCCCCGCGGAACGCCGCCACTCGATAATGATGCTCTTGCCTTCGACATAGCCGTGCTCACGAAGACCCTGACGCAATCCTTCTTCCAGTGTCGTGTTAGAAAAAAGAATGAGGACACCGATCCGAGGAATGGTCGCAGGCCTTTGCGCGAATGCTGATGGCGTTCGCAGAACGGCCCTAATCGCGAAAGCAGGCGTTAGGCTCAGGATCAGCGCGCGCAGCGCTGCTCGTCGTTTCACCGGATCACCTCATCGGCACGTACCCCCTCCCATTCCCTCCCCCGCCTGCGGGGGAGGGTTAGGGTGGGGG
>JBOIFZ010000119.1:0-5109 GCA_050741735.1 Burkholderiales bacterium | reverse complement strand
ACCTCCTCCATTGCTTTTGTGTTCGGCCTGATTTTCGTGTTCCTGATCCTCGCCGCCCAATACGAGAGCTGGTCGCTGCCGCTAGGGGTCATGATGGCGGTGCCATTTGCGCTGCTCGGTGCCGTTGTCGCCATTGTGCTGCGGCATATTCCCAACGATATATATTTTCAGATCGGCCTGATTACGCTTATCGGACTCGCGGCAAAGAACGCGATACTGATCGTTGAGTTCGCGGTGGAGAAGAACAGGAAGGAAGGAATGTCCTTCTTCGACGCGGCGGTGGAGGCGGCGCGGCTGCGGCTGCGACCGATCATCATGACTTCGTTCGCCTTCATTTTCGGCGTGCTGCCGCTCGCTATCGCCACCGGCGCCTCCGCCAACAGCCGGCATTCGATTGGCACGGGAGTCATCGGCGGCACGCTGGCGGCTACGCTCATTGCAATCTTTTTCATCCCGATGTTCTTTTGGCTGCTGGAGACCCTAAGTGCAAAATTTTTCGGCGGCAAGGAGAAAAGCCCTGAAGGTGGCCCAAGCCCCGGGGACAAAGGCGCAGGTACAGCGCCCGCCACCGCGCACCACGAGAAGCGGGAGGGCAACTGATATGCGCCGCTTTGCAATCTCCATACTCGTCTGCGGGCTGCTTGCTGGCTGCATGGTTGGCCCCGACTATCACCGACCCGACATCGATACACCCGCTGCTTATATCTACGAGCCGAAAGAGGTGGCCGATACAGCCAATACCGAGTGGTGGAAGCAGTTCGACGATCCGGTGCTCGACCAACTCATCGCAGAAGCGCTTGCCAACAACAAGAATGTGAAAATCGCCGCGGCCAACGTCGAGCAAGCCGCGGGCGTGCTCACCACCACGCGCTCGCCGCTTTTTCCGCAGTTCGGCTATCAGGCCGATGCAAGTCGGCAGCGCCAGTCGCAAAACAACGCGATCCCGCTGGCTTCCGGCACAGCTAACCCTTTTACCGCTTACCAGACGCTTGCAACAGCGAGCTGGGAGATTGATCTCTGGGGCCGCATCCGCCGACAAACGGAGGCTGCGAGGGCGAACCTGCTTGCGACCAACGAGGCGCGGCGCGGCGTCATACTGAGTCTCGTCGCACAGGTGGCCAACAGCTACATCCAGCTGCGCGGCCTCGACGAACAGCTCGAGATTTCCAAGCGCACTCTCGGCGCCTACGAGGAGTCGCTCAAACTCTTCGAGCTGCAGTTCAAGTATGGCCAGGTATCGCAGATGAATGTCGCGCAGTCGCAATCGCAGTACGAGACAGCAGCGGCGCAGATCCCGCTGATCGAGCAGCAGATCGCGGTGCTTGAGAACGCGATTTCAGTACTGCTCGGGCACAATCCGGGCACGATACCTCGCGGCCAATCAATCTTCACCCTTGCATTGCCTGCTATCCCAGAGGGAGTGCCTTCGCAGTTGCTCGAGCGCCGGCCTGATCTCCAGCAGGCCGAACAGCAGCTCATCGCTGCCAATGCCCAGATCGGCGCGGCAAAGGCGCAGTACTTTCCGACGATCTCTCTCACCAGCGCGTTCGGCCAGGCAAGCGCCGATCTCAACAACCTGTTCAGAGGCCAGTCGCGAGTGTGGAACTTCGGCGGCTCCATCATCGGCCCGATCTTCACCGGCGGATCCATCTCCGGTCAGGTCGCGCAAGCCAGCGCAGCGCAGAAAGCGGCGTTGTTTTCCTACGAGTTGGCGATCCAGAGCGCCTTTGCCGATGTCGAAAGTTCTCTGGTTGCCCGCCAGAAGTTAGTCGAGCAAGTGGCCGCGCAGGAACGGCTGGTGCAGGCGCTGAAAGACTACTCGAGGCTTGCGCGGCTGCAGTACAACGGCGGCTATGTGCCGTATTCGACAGTGCTGGAGGCCGAGCAGCAGCTCTTCCCTGCCGAGCTTAATTGGGCCGCGACTCGCGCGCAGCTATTCGCCTCGTTTGTTGGCATCTACCAATCCACCGGCGGTGGCTGGGTCAACGAAGCCGACAAACTCGCACCGCAGCCTCTTGCGGGCAACAACTAGCTGAATACACTAATGGCGGAAGCGAAACTCATTGCCTGTCACGAATGCGATCTGCTGCAACGTGAAGCGCCACTGCCTCTTGGCGGAGTAGCGCACTGTGCGCGCTGCGGAGCAGAACTTTATCGCAGCCATCCGCAAAGCCTGGATCGCACGCTCGCATGCACGCTCGGCGCGGTTGTGCTGTTCGTCATCGCAAATTCGTTTCCCATCGTCGGACTCGACATTCAAGGACAGCGAACCGAGGCAACGTTGTACGGGACAATGCGCGCGCTTTATGACCAGGATATGAAGCTCGTTGCCGGCCTCGTGTTTGTCACAACATTCATTACGCCCACACTGGAACTCGCCGCAATGTGCTACCTGCTGCTGCCGCTCAAGTTCGGACGGGTCCCGCATCAGCTCGCACTCGTCTTCCGCCTGCTGCAGGCCGTGAAACCCTGGGGCATGGTCGAAGTGTTCATGCTCGGCATCATCGTTGCACTGGTCAAGCTCGCGCACATCGCGATTGTCATTACCGGTATCGCAATGTGGTCATTCGGCGGATTGATGTTATTGTTCGCCGCAGTGGCGGCCTCATTCGATCCGCGCATGATTTGGGCGGCGCTTGATGGTAAGATAATCCGATGACTGCAACGCACGTCACCGCTGCGAGTCTTGGCCTTTTGTCTTGTCATACCTGCGGACTGCTATCGAGGCCTGCGCCTGGCATTCATGAGGCGGTGTGTCCGCGCTGCGGCGCGCATCTGCACTTGCGCAAACCGGAGAGCATATCCCGCACCTGGGCGCTGCTGATTGCGGCCATCATTCTTTACATTCCCGCGAACGTGCTCCCGATCATGGAAACGGGCTCGCTGTTCGGTTCACAGTCTGACACCATCTTGAGCGGGGTCGTGTACTTGTGGACATCGGGTTCATGGCCGCTCGCCGTAGTGGTGTTCTTTGCCAGCATCATGGTTCCGCTGCTGAAAATGATTGCGGTGACTCTGCTCCTGGTTTCTGTGCAGCTCCGCTCCAAGTGGCGCATGGATCAGCGCGCGCTTCTGTACCGAATGGTGGAATTCATCGGCCGCTGGTCCATGCTGGACATTTATGTCGTCGCCATCCTCGTCACCCTGGTGCAAGCGCAGGCACTGGCCAGCATCAGGGCCGGACCGGGAGCGATTGCGTTTGGCGCCGTAGTGGTATTGACAATGTTCTCCGCGATGAGCTTCGACCCGCGGCTGATTTGGGAACCCCTGGAGAACAAACATGGTTGATACCCCGCGCGGCCCCGATCTGCCCGATATTCCCGAAGCGGTCACAGCGCCGAAATCGCGCAGGACGGTGCAACTCGTCTGGCTGATTCCGCTGGTTGCGGCGCTGCTCGGCGGCTGGCTCGCTGTGAAAACCATACTGGAGCGTGGGCCGACAATAACCATCAGCTTCAAAACCGCCGAAGGCCTGGAAGCCGGGAAAACCAAGATCAAGTACAAGGATGTCGATATTGGTGTCGTAACAAGCGTCGTGCTGTCCAAAGACCTCACGCGGGTTATTGCGACAGCGGAACTCGTTAAACAGGCGGAGCCTTACCTCGTCGAAGACACCAAATTCTGGGTGGTGCGTGCACGCATCTCCGGCGGCGGCGTAACCGGACTCGGCACGCTGCTCGGCGGAACCTATGTTGGGACCGATATCGGTAAATCCAATAATAAACGGCACGACTTCATTGGCCTCGAAATTCCGCCGGTCATCTCCACTGATGTTCCAGGTCGACAATTCATACTGCGTGCAGACACCCTCGGTTCGCTCGACATCGGCGTACCGGTCTTTTTCCGGCGGCTGCAGGTCGGCCAAGTCATTGCATACGGGCTCGAAAAGGACGGCAAAGGAGTGGCGGTGAAGATATTTATCAACGCGCCTTACGATCAATACGTGAACGCAAACACCCGGTTCTGGAATGCAAGCGGCATCGATATCACGCTCGATGCCACCGGCTTCAAGGTCAATACGGAATCGCTGGTGGCAATTGTGATCGGCGGAATAGCATTCCAGACGCTGGCTGAGGATGCGACCCTGCCGCCAGCGGAAGCGGATGCGGTGTTCCGCCTCCATACCGATAGGACAGATGCGCTGAAGCACAAGGAAACCCTGTACAGCGATTTTGTAGTGGTGTTCAGGGAGTCGGTGCGCGGCCTGGCAGTAGGGGCGCCATTGGACTTTTACGGCATCACCTTGGGAGAAGTCATTGCTATCAAGACGCAGTTCGATCCAGTCAAGATGGAATTCAGCATCCCCGTCGAGGTGCGCCTATATCCCGAACGCTTCACTTCGCGCTATCTGAAGGGTCGAACGGGTGGAAGAATAGTAACTGGAGACCCGAAGGTGTTTTGGACGGCGTTGGTCGACCGTGGTATCCGCGCGCAACTGCGGACCGGCAATCTGCTGACCGGACAACTTTACGTCGCGCTCGATTTCTTCCCCAATGCGCCCAAGGTCAAGATGGACTTTTCGGAGCCACCTTTTGAGATACCTGTCATGCCCAGCGGACTGGCGGAGCTGCAAAAGATCATTACTGACCTCGCGGGCAAGCTTGGTAAAATCGCGGGCCAGCTCGAGAAAGTGCCGTACGGACAGATAAGCCGCGATATAGGCGAGACGATGCAAAGTGCGAACCATATGATGAAACGACTCGACCAAGAGGTTACACCCCAAGCGCGCGACGCGCTCATCGATGTTCGCAAAGCACTCGAATCAGCGAACCAGTTGATGTCAGAAAGAGCGCCGCTGCAACAGGACGCCCGCGAAGCAATGCGCGAATTCGCACGGGCAGCCCAAGCGTTGCGTGTGCTCGCTGATTATCTCGAACGCCATCCCGAAGCGCTGATACGCGGCAAGACGGAGGATCAAAAGTGATACGCCATTACACACTCATTGCTGCAATGCTCGCAATCGCTGCGCTTGCCGGCTGCGCCAGCTCGCCCAAGGCGAACTTTTATACGCTAAGCTCCGGCGCTGCACTCGAACGCTCTGAAGCCAAGGCCCAATACACCGTTGCGATCGGCCCAGTGACGGTGCCGGACATTATAGACCGTCCGCAG
>JBOIFZ010000118.1:0-2081 GCA_050741735.1 Burkholderiales bacterium | reverse complement strand
GGAACCGCTCGACCTGTTCCGCAATTATTTCGCCGTGTACGCGCTCGAACAGGCCTATTGCCACTTCAGTCCCGCGTTGATCTCCAACCTCGAACAGCACTGGAACGCCAGGAACCGCAAGCTCTGACCGTTCCGCCGATGGATCCGCAGACTAGAACCTCTTTCAACACGAAGGTACACGAAGGAAAAACAAGAAAGGATCACGAAGGAGAATCAAGGCAAAAAGGATATGGGCGGCGGAGAACTTCCTCGAAGTAGTCATCCCGAATTTCTTGCATCAGATCAAATTTTCGCTTTCCCTCGTGTATCTTTGGTTTTTCCTTCGTGTACCTTCGTGCTATACGCGGTTCGTCCTTAAGGTTGAGCAATCAGGCGGCCTTGGCGTGGCGGATCGCCTGCCATACCTTTTCGGGCGTGGCGGGCATTTCGATATGCTTCACCCCAAGCGGGCGCAGCGCGTCGATCAACGCATTCATGACGGTGGGCGTGCCGCCGACCGTGCCGAGCTCACCGACGCCCTTTGCGCCGAGCGGATTGATCTTGCACGGCGTCGATTCGTCGGTGTGGGTATCGAACATCGGCAGGTCGTCCGCACGCGGCAGGCAGTAATCGAGCAGCGAACCGGTAATGAGTTGACCGGACTCGGAGTCGTAACGCGCATTTTCCAGCAACGCCTGTCCGACCGCCTGGGCAATTCCGCCGTGCACCTGGCCGGCGACGATCAGCGGGTTGATCACCCGCCCCACGTCGTCCACGGTGGTATAGCGCACGATCTCGGTTACGCCGGTTTCCGGATCCACCTCGACTTCGCAAACGTGGCAACTGTTCGGCCAAGAGGGTCCCTCGACTTTCTGATGGGTATTGATGACGATGCGACCTTCGGGTTGTTTGCCCGCGAGTTCGAACAGTCCGATCCCGACATCAGTCCCGGCCACCTTGAAGCGGCCTTTCTGATATTCGATGTCGCCGGCGGCCGCCTCCAGCGCGTCGGAGGCCAGTTTTTTCCCGGTCTCCACGGCCTGCTTTGACGCCGTCAGCAATGCCGACCCGCCGATGTAGAGCGAGCGGCTGCCCATACTGCCCATGCCCTGGGCGATATCGCTGTCGCCCTGCACAATAACAATCGAGTCCGGATCGACGTCCAGCGTCTCTGAAATGATCTGCACGTAGCTGGTTTCGATGCCTTGCCCCATCGCCTGCATCGCCGTGTACACCACCACGCGCCCGTCCGACTCCACGTCGAGCCGCAGTTTTTCCTCGAAGACGGCGCCGGTCCATTCCAGAAACGTCGAAATCGCCCGTCCGCGCAACAGGCCGCACTTGCCGGACTCCTCGCGCCGCGCCGGGAAGCCTTTCCAATCGGCGTGCTGGAGAATACGGTTCAGCATATGGGGGAAATTGCCGCTGTCGAATTTCTCGCCCATCGGCGAGGTATACGGCATGGCGCCGGGCTGGATGAAATTGCGCCGGCGCAGCTCCGCCGGATCGATTTTCATTTCCGCGGACGCCTGGTCCATCAGCCGCTCGATCAGGAAAATCGCTTCGGGACGCCCGGCGCCGCGATACGCGCCGACGACGTTGGTATTCGTCAGTACCGCCGTGCTGCGCAAGTGCAACGCGGGGATGTGATAGACGCCGGTGATTACTTTGGGCCCGACCGCCACCACGATCACCGCACCGGGACCGCTGGCATGCGCACCGATATTGCCGACGATTTCGACCCTGAATCCAAGGATTTTGCCCTCCGCATCGAACGCAAGTTCCGCGTGATTGATCTGGTCGCGGCCGTGATTGCCGGCGAGAAACTCCTCGCTGCGGCTGGCGCGCCAGTGCACCGGCCGCTCGAGCTTGCGCGCTGCCCAGGCGCAGACCACGTCTTCCGGATAGAGCTGGGTCTTCATGCCGAAACCGCCGCCGACATCGCCGACACGAACGCGCACCTTGTCCAACGGCATCTTGAGGCAGGACTCCGCCAGCGTCTGCTGCAGCCCGGCGGGGTTCTGGCAACTGGTCCGCAGCGTGATGCGGCCGGTCTTGACGTCGAATTCCCCGATGCTGCCGCGCGGTTCCATGCTCACCGG
>JBOIFZ010000117.1:0-2035 GCA_050741735.1 Burkholderiales bacterium | reverse complement strand
GTGACCCGGAAATTGGAGTAGTACTCCTGGATCTCTTCGGTCAACAGGCGAATGCGATGCTGCGCCCGCTCCAAGCGCTTGTTGGTACGGACGATGCCGACGTAGTCCCACATGAAACGGCGCAACTCGTCCCAGTTGTGCGAAATCACGATCTCTTCGTCCGCATCGGTGACCCGGCTTTCGTCCCACTGCGGCAGCGTGGGGGAACGAGGGCTCCGCTGCCCGAGGATGTGGCGGGCGGCGGCCTGGCCGAACACCAGGCATTCCAGCAGCGAGTTGCTGGCGAGCCGGTTGGCGCCGTGCAGACCGGTGTGCGCGGTCTCGCCCACCGCGTACAGGCCGGCGAGCTCGGTACAGGCGTTCTTGTCCGTCTGCACGCCGCCGCAGGTGTAGTGCGCGGCAGGAACCACGGGGATGGGCTGACGCGAGATGTCGATGCCCAGTTCCAGGCAGCGGGCGTAAATGTTGGGGAAGTGTTCTTTCAGGAACGCCGCGGGCTTGTGGGTAATGTCCAGGTAAACGCAGTCCAGGCCGCGCTTCTTCATTTCGAAGTCGATGGCCCGCGCCACCACGTCACGCGGCGCCAGCTCAGCGCGTGGGTCGTGCGCCGGCATGAAGCGGCTGCCATCCGGAAGCCGCAGTATCCCGCCTTCCCCGCGCACCGCTTCCGAGATCAGAAACGACTTGGCGTGGGGGTGATACAGGCAGGTCGGGTGGAACTGGATGAACTCCATGTTCGCCACCTTGCAGCCGGCGCGCCAGCCCATGGCGATGCCGTCGCCGGTCGCGGTGTCCGGATTGGTGGTGTACAGGTAGACCTTGCCGGCGCCCCCGGTCGCGAGTACAACCTGATCGGCGCCGATCGTAACCACCCGTCCGGCGGTCTCGTCGAGCGCGTAGAGCCCGTGGCAGCGCCGCTCGGGCTGTCCAAGCTTGGGCCCGGTGATCAGATCCACGGCCATATGATGCTCAAGCACCGTGATGTTTGGATGCGCCTTGACCTTGGCTTCCAGCGTCGTCTGCACCGCGTGCCCGGTGGCGTCGGCGGCGTGGATTACACGGCGATGGCTGTGGCCACCCTCGCGGGTGAGGTGATAGCCCACGTCGCTGGTTTCATCCCGGGTGAAGGGAACGCCTTGCCCGATGAGCCATTCGATGGCCTGGCGTCCGCGCTCGACCACGTAGCGGGTCATTTCGGCATTGCACAGTCCGGCGCCGGCGACCTCGGTGTCGCGGATGTGATCCTCGGGCGAATCCTCCTTGGCGAGCACTGCGGCAATCCCGCCCTGGGCCCAGTTGGAGGCGCCGTCCAGGAATTCGCGCTTGGTGACGATGCCGATTTTTTTGCGGTCGGCCAGATTGAGCGCGGCTGTGAGGCCGGCCAAGCCGCTGCCGACGATCGCGACATCGAAACGCGTCATGTGTTTCTCGCTGGTTCGGAGCGCGGCAGTGTAACCCAACCGCCGGCACGCGACCGGTGCCGGGCAAATAACCCCGGTCCTAGGGAAGCTCTGCATAGGTCCGACGACGCGCGTTGCGCCAGGTGCGGATGACTGCTAGGCATCGCTCCGCAGTTGCGGCTGAAGCCCCAACAAGGAGCGTAACAACGCAGGCGCCGCACCCTGGCACAACCCAATAATACTTCGACTCCTTCGAGGGACCGGGCGATTCGGGCCGCGTGCCGCAGCGCAGAACAGGGGCCCCTCCGGGGATGTGACCGCGGAGGCACGCACAAGCACGCGCATATTCGCCACGATGCATCCCGCTCCGGGATCGCATCCATCGGCCTAGGCCGACGAAACCTGCTCCGCGCCTCAAGCGGGCGCCCTGCGTCGGCTCCTCCTTATGTAGGCCAGCTACACGGCGTCCTCGCCGTCGTGCCCTCGACCCGAATCGCCTCGGTCGCGCATGCGGGACTTATGCAGAGCTTCCCTAGCTTACCGGACGAGGAGTTTCGCAATGCTCAGTTCATGGCCGTCCGGGTCGGCGATGTGGAAATAGTGCTCGCCCCATTCCGCGTCGCGCGGAGCAAACT
>JBOIFZ010000116.1:0-3179 GCA_050741735.1 Burkholderiales bacterium | reverse complement strand
TGGTGCCTCGGTGTCTTGGTGTCTTGGTGTCTTGGTGGTTGGAATTGGTTTTGTAGTTGCACTCTTCGACGACGTGCTATCCTCGGACGCGTATCGCGTCGGCTTCGATCCAGCGCTTGATGCGATTGGCGTCGCCGATGCGGGAGAGTTTTCCCCAGGAGTCGAGCAATACGATGATCCTCGGCTTGTCCCCGATCATCGCCTGCATAACCAGGCAGCGTCCGGCTTCACTGATGTAGCCGGTCTTGGACAGACCGATTTCCCACTGGCGGCTTTTCAGCAGACGGTTGGAATTGACGAAAGCCAGCATGTGGCGGCGGCGCTTTCCTTCGGATTCGATGCGGAAATAATCGGTGGTGGTGTATTCGCGGATCAACGGATAGCGATGCGCCGCATCCGCCAGCTTGGCAAGGTCTTCCGCGGTGGAAACGTTGCCGGGGTGCAGGCCGGTGGCGTCGACGAAGCGCGAATTGGACATTCCGAGCTCGGCGCTCTTCTGGTTCATCGCGGCAATGAACGCTGGCGTGCCGCCGGGGTAATTGCGCGCCAGTGCCGCTGCGGCACGGTTTTCGGATGCCATGAGCGCGAGCTTCAGCATTTCCGCCCGCATCAGCGTGGTGCCGACGGACAGCTTCGAGCGCGAGCCTTTCATGCGATCCGCGTCGGCCTTGTCGATGCTAATGGACTCCAGCAGCGGCAATCCCGAGTCGAGGACGACCATCGCGGTCATGAGCTTGGTGATCGAAGCGATCGGCACTACCTGGTCGGTGTTCTTGGCCAGCAACAGCTCGCCGGTTTCCTGGTCGAGCACCAGCACGGCGCCCGAGCGCAGCGCCAGTCGAACGGGGTTGGCCGAGAAATACGAGGGTCTGGCCACTGTCTTATGCAGTTCGCCGGTCCCCCAAGCGGGCAGGCTCGCGGCGGCCAGACAAACAAACAGCGTGCTGATGAATGCCTTCATCTGTGGAAAACGCGACAGAGCGTCCTTAAAGTATTGTTTTTGAACCTTAAATTCTGATCGTCACGACACCCGAGACGCCCCGATGGGCGCAGATCGCGGCAAAGCTTCCCTGACCACCCTGCTTTACCAGGCAATAACATAACAAAAATCAATAACTAAGACAACACTCTAAATAAACTTTTTAAGGTTGGTGTGGCGGAATATTCATTTAGCGAGAAATTCAGGGACGTGGTCGCAGGGCCATGCCGGTGCGTGGGACCTGCAGAAACTCCACGAAAAGCATCGCCAAGCCCGCCTCAGGCAAGTCTGACCTGCGGAGAAACCAACTCCGCCGCCTCGACCCTCGCCTTCTCCTGCTGCAGGGCCCACATATGGGCGTACACCCCGCCCTTGGCGAGCAATTCACGATGGCTGCCGCGCTCTACGATGCGCCCGCCTTCCATGACCAGGATCTGATCGGCATCGACGATCGTGGACAACCGGTGCGCGATGGTGAGCGTGGTGCGGCTGGCCGAAATGCGGCCGAGTTCCGTCTGAATCGCCTTCTCCGATTTGGAATCGAGCGCAGAAGTCGCCTCGTCGAAAATCAGGATCCTGGGATCCTTCAGCAGCGCCCGCGCTATCGCCACCCTCTGCTTTTCGCCTCCGGAGAGCTTCAAGCCGCGCTCGCCAACCATCGCGTCGTATTTGTCGGGCAGGCTCTCGATCAGGTCGTGGATATGCGCCGACTGGGCTGCGGCAATCGCCTCTTCGCTGCTGGCTTCGGGATTGCCGTAAGCGATGTTGTAATAGATCGTGTCGTTGAACAGCACCGTGTCCTGCGGCACTATGCCGATCGCCGCGCGCAGGCTTTTCTGTGTGACGTCGCGAATGTCGAGGCCATCGACGGTGATGCGCCCGCCGCTCACGTCGTAGAAGCGGAACAGCAGCCGCGCCAGCGTGGATTTGCCCGAGCCGCTCGCGCCCACCACCGCGACGGTGTGCCCGGCCGGGATCTCGAAACTCACCTGATGCAGGATCTGGCGCCGCGGATCGTAGCCGAAGTCCACGTTTTCGAAGCGCACCGCCGGATGCGCCGCCGCCAGATGCACCGCGTCCGGCCGGTCTTCGATCTCGCGATTCTCGGAAAGCAGGCGGAACATCTTGTCCATGTCGGTCAGCGCCTGCTTGATTTCCCGGTATACCATGCCGAGGAAATTGAGCGGAATGTAGAGCTGGATCAGCAGGCCGTTGACCAGCACCAGATCGCCCAGCGTCAGCGGACCTTTCACCACCCCCTGGGCCGCCAGTATCATCAACAGCGTCACCGCGATCGCGATGATCAGGCTCTGGCCGATGTTGAGCAGGCCGAGCGAGGCCTCGTTCTTGACATCGGCCGACTCGAACTTCTGCAGATTTTCGTCGTAGCGCCGCGCCTCGAACTCCTCGTTATTGAAATACTTCACCGTCTCGTAGTTCAACAGGCTGTCGATCGCGCGGGTGTTGGCCTTCGAATCGAGTTCGTTGGCGCGGCGGCGGATGTCCATGCGCCACTCGGTCACGGTAAAGGTGAACGCCAGGTAGATCACCACCGCGACCATCGTCACCGCCATGAAGCGCCAGTCGAACTTGGTCAGCAGCACCACCGCCACCAGGCTGAACTCCAGCACCACCGGGATGATCGAGAACAGCATGTAGCTCAGCAGCGTGGAAATGCCGCGCGTGCCGCGCTCGATATCGCGCGACACTCCGCCGGTCTGGCGTTCCAGGTGAAAGCGCAGCGACAGCGCGTGCAGATGGCGGAATACCTGCAGCGCGACCCGCCGGATCGCGCGCTTGGCCACGCGCACGAACACGATGTCGCGCAGCTCGGCAAACAGCGTATTGGAGAGCCGCAGCACGCCGTAGATCACCAGCAGCGCGAACGGCAGCACCAGCACCGCCTGCCTGGCGTCCAGGGAATCGACGATTTCCTTCATTACCAGCGGCACGCCGATGTTGGCGACCTTCGCGGCGGCGAGGAAGGCAAGCGCTGCCACCACCCGTCCCTTGTACTCCAGCAGGTAGGGCAGCAGCTTGCGGATGGTGTGCCAGTCGTTGCGGCTCGACGAAGGCGTGCCGGATGACCGCGATGCGTGGTCTCTCAAAAGAACGGACGATCGTGCATGATGTACTGCAATTCTAATCCTTGATGCGCTTGTACTCGCAGCTAAAAGTGTCCTGATTCCATGCGATGACA
>JBOIFZ010000115.1:0-9969 GCA_050741735.1 Burkholderiales bacterium | reverse complement strand
GGCCAGCCCCGACATTTGCCGCTACCGCCGCCTTCGGGCGTACCTCTTCCCAGTTTTCGCTGTCCACGCGAACCGCGATGCCGGTTTTCTGAACGAAGTTCTGTGTGTTCCTCAACCAGAGGTCTTCATCGCCCTGCACAAAACGCTTCCACCTCAACACGCGCAACGCCGCACCCTTCTCCGCCACAAAACGTGTTTGCGCCGCCGCATTGAACGAATGGGCGAGCAGGGTACCGACTGCGCCGGTCGTGGTGATGAATTCACGCCGGGTCAATTTACGCATCGATTGTTATCACATGACTCTGCGAGTCAAGGGTTCGCAGTGCTCACCGCCACCGCAAGCGAGTCCCGCACTTCGGACAGTGGGTCGGGCTCATGAAATTGGACCGGGTGGGGCCAAGGCCGCCGCACTTGTATTCATTGAGCGTCTGATACGGCAGCACGCCGCAGTTGGGGCAGCGGTACAGCGTGTTGAGCGCCATTACGATGCGGGTGACCGTCACCGCAAGAAGGCCTCCGGCGCCGAGGGCAAGCACCCAGGCAAGGTCTCGCGGCGCGTTGGCGAGACCGGCGAACATCACTACCAGCGCAGTCGCAGCGGCCGACGCGAACACCCAGCGCCGGTTGGCCTTCCAGATTTCGGCGCGGCGTGTTTCGAATGTCGTATCCAGGATTCGGTCCATGTGTGGGTCCGGCTGCTCGAACGAAACGCCCGATGTCCTCATTCTCCGACGTTACCGGGGCGTTCTCAAGGACAAAGCGCAAGCTCGGGCGGTCACGGCCGTCCGGGCCTGCTGCCGGCACGCGCCGTCAGCAACACGTTAACGAACGGCGTGCCTTCGCTCATAGGCTGTGCCTCGACCGCGAAGCCGAAGCTGTGCAGCATCGCGGTCCAGTCCGCGAGCGAGCGGTGATGATGCGACGGGACCCGCTGGCCCCGCATCATCGCGGAAAACCGGTCGGCGACGCGGGTGAAACCAAAGCGCAATCCAGCGGTAATGTCGGCGACCCGCATGAACAGCGTACCGCCGGCCCGCAGCGCATGAGCCACCTGCTCCAGCACGCGTTGTTGCGCCTCCGGTTCGAGGTAATGGAGTACGTCGAGAATGAATACCGCGTCGGCGTCGGGCAGCACGACATGGCGCAGATCGCCGGTCTGCACGGAAGCGCCGCCCGCGAGTGCGATGCGCGCCCAGTTGGCCGGGCGTTCCTGCAACTCGATGCCGTATAGCTGCGTCGTTGACGGTGGCGCCGGCCAGCCCATGGGCCACGCACCGGCTTCGTATTGCCGGCGCGCGGCGATCAGAACCGCGGCAAGCAGACCCTGCCCGCATCCCAGATCCAGAATGCGCGCGCCGTCCGCGATCCCACCACGGCGTAACAGTGACAGGTATACCGGGTCGTAACCGAGTTTGCCGCGGGCGAAGAAATAGGGGTAAAGGCCCGCCGCCAGATAGGGACGCGCAGCAGACTTCTGGAGCGCGCGGACCTCGGCCTGCATCAGCGCATTGCCATCGTCAGCGACACCGGCTTCAGACCCGCCGCGGAAAGTTTTTCCAGAAGCGCAGGCAACACGGTGAGCACGATCGGCTCGCCATGTACCGACCGGCGGTCGTGCAGCAGTAGAATGTCCCCCGCCGCCAGGTCTTCGCTCAACCGCTCCAGAACAACCGCGGGATCGCGGGCGATGGTGTCGAAACCGCGCCGGGTCCAGGTCACGTAGTGAAGTCCGAGCCGCGCCATCACCGGATCGAGCATCGGATTCCTGATGCCCATCGGCGCGCGGAAGAAATGCGGCGGACCCCCGGCAATGCCGCCGAGCACGGACTGCGCCGCGCCGATGTCGCGTCGCAGCGCCGCTGGTCCGTAAAAACCGAAGAAACCGGAGTGGCGCATGCTGTGGTTCTCGATAGTGTGGCCGCGTCTCACGATTTCCCTGACGATGTCGGGATGCGCAGCGGCCTTCTCGCCGACGCAGAAAAAACTCGCCTTCGCGCCGTAGCGGTCGAGGATGTCCAGAACTTTCGGCGTGACTTCCGGGTGCGGGCCGTCGTCGAACGTGACGGCAATTTCTCCGCGGCGCGCCGCCGCATCGGGCAGCCGCAGCATGTTGTCGCCGAGCAGGCGGCTCCTGGGCCACATTCCGATCAGTCCCAACGCCAGGTGATTGGCAACCAGCGCGGCCACGGGCCACCACGACGGCCGGGCAAGAAGCGCAATCACTGCGGCGAGGTGAAACAGGAAGGTCAGCCGTACCGCGATGCCCGGGCGCCACGGCCGGGCCCGGCCTGGGACATGGTCCTCTTGTGCGGCTTCGCGCGGAGAATCAGCCATCCTGGGCGCCAGTGCGGTGTCTGCGCGGCGGCAACCGGATGGCGTGGAGGATGACGATACGCTACCGCGCCGCAGCCGCGGGTTCTCTCGGCAGGCGGGTCGCTTGCGCAATCTCGGCAAGCGATTTCTCGATGATGCCGAGACCCTCGTCGAGCACGGCGTCGGTTACAGTGAGCGGCACCATGATGCGGATGCCGTTGCCATACACCCCGCAGGTAAGAATGATGAGGCCGTTCGCCAGCGCCCGCACGGTGAGGGCTTTCGCCGCATCGGCGTCGGGCTCGTTGCCGGCGCGCGTCTTCACCAGGTCGAAAGCCGCCATGCCGCCGAGGTTGCGGATGTCGCCGATCGGGGCGACATCGCTGCGCGCCTTCACCTGCTGCAGGCGCGAGACGATGCGCTCGCCGATCGTGAGGCTGCGTTCGGTCAGCTTCTCCTCTTCGATTACGTCGATGACCGCCAGCGCGGCGGCGCAGCCGATCGCATTGCCGGCGTAAGTGCCGCCCAGCCCGCCGGGCTCCGGAGCGTCCATTATCTGTGCGCGCCCGATCACGCCGGACAGGACGAATCCGCCCGCCAGACTCTTGGCCACGGTAATCAGGTCGGGCGACACGCCCGAGTGTTCGATCGCGAAGAACCTGCCGGTGCGCGCGAAGCCGCTTTGCACTTCGTCGGCCACCAGCACGATGCCGTGCTGGTCGCACAACGCGCGCAGGCGGCGCAGGAAGTCGAACGGCGCGATGTAGTAGCCGCCTTCGCCCTGCACCGGTTCGACCACGATGGCGGCGACGCGCGCGGGTTCGATGTCGGCCTTGAACAGCTTCTCGATTCCGGCCATGGCATCGTCCACCGACACGCCGTGACCCGCCATCGGGAAGGGCGCGTGGTAGACCTCCGCGCCGAAGGGGCCGAAGCCGACCTTGTACGGCACGGTTTTGCCGGTCATGCCGGTGGTGAAAATGGTGCGGCCATGAAAGGCCCCGGAAAACGCGATCACGCCGGGACGGCCGGTGTAGGCGCGCGCGATCTTGACCGCGTTCTCGATTGCTTCCGCCCCGGTGGAGAGGAGGATGGTTTTCACCTGCCCCGGTATCGGCGCGAGCTTGTTGAGCCTCTCGGCTAGCAGGATGTACGTGTCGTAGGGCACGACCTGGAACGCGGTGTGGGTGAAGCGGCGCAACTGCGCCTGCACCGCTTCCATGACCTTCGGGTGGCGGTGGCCGGTGTTGACCACGGCGATCCCGCCTGCGAAATCGATGTAACGCCGGCCTTCGACGTCCCACAGTTCGGCGTTTTCCGCGCGATCCGCATAGATCGTGCAGGCATTGCTGAGGCCGCGCGGCACGGCGGCGTTGCGGCGATCGATCCACTGCTGATTGGTCTGCTTGGTCTGCTTCATGTTTGCCTCCACCACTTTAGGCTCTTCCCTCGGCACGATGCGGAAGGGATACTACGTTGCCTGCCTAGCCCACGAATCGCGCAAAGTCACCGACCGGTTGAAGACCGGTACGCCGGCTTTCGAATCTTTCAGGTCCGCGATGAAGTAGCCGTGGCGCTCGAACTGGAAACGTTCCGCGGGTTTCGCGTCCCTGACCGCGGGTTCGCAATAGGCATGGATGACGGTCTTCGAGTGCGGATTGATGTCGGCAAGGAAGTCGCGTTCCGATCCGGGGTGCGTCACCGCGAACAGGCGGTCGTAGAGCCGCACTTCTGCCCTGTAGGCATGCTGCGCCGACACCCAGTGGATGTTGCCCCTCACCTTGTATTTGTCCGCGCCCGGCGTGCCTGACTTGGAATCCGGGTAGACCTCGCAATGCACCGCGGTGACGTTGCCGCCGGCGTCCTTGTCGGCGCCGATGCACTTGACCACAAAGCCGTAGCGCAGCCGCACCTCGTTGCCCGGGAACAGGCGGAAGAAGCCCTTGGACGGCGTCTCCATGAAGTCTTCGCGCTCGATCCACAGCTCGCGCGAGAACGGCACGGCACGCTTGCCCCAGTCCGGCTTCTGCGGATGGTTGGGCAGCTCGCACATCTCTTCCTTGCCGGCCGGGTAATTGTCTATCGCCAGTCTGACCGGATCGAGCACGGCGATGCGCCGCGGCGCCGATTCGTTCAGCACCTCGCGCATACAGTCCTCGAGCACGCTCATGTCGATCCACGAGTCGGACTTGGAGACACCGATACGCTCGGCGAACAGCCGGAAACCTTCCGGCGTGAAGCCGCGCCGGCGCGCGGCGACCAGGGTGGGCATGCGCGGATCGTCCCAGCCGTCCACGTGCCTTTCCTCGACCAGCTGGATCAGCTTGCGCTTGGACAGCACCACGTAGGTAAGATTGAGCCGGGCGAACTCGTACTGGTGCGGCAGCGGTCTGGCGAGCACGCCGAAATCCGCGAGTCTTTCCAGCGCCCAGTCGTAAAGCGGCCGGTGATCCTCGAACTCGAGCGTGCAGATCGAGTGGGTGATGTTCTCCAGCGCGTCCGAGATGCAGTGGGTGTAGTCGTACAACGGGTACACGCACCACTTATCCCCGGTGCGGTGATGGTGCGCGTGGCGGATGCGGAAGATTACCGGATCGCGCAAGTTGATGTTGGGAGAGCTCATGTCGATCTTCAGGCGCAGCACGTGCGTGCCGTCCGGGAACTCGCCTGCCTTCATGCGCCGGAACAGATCGAGGTTCTCCGCCGCCGGCCGGTCGCGGTAAGGGCTGTGCTTGCCCGCTTCGGTGAGCGTGCCGCGGAATTCGCGAATGTCGTCGGCGGACAGCGAGTCCACGTAAGCCAGTCCATGCTCGATGAAGGCCTCGGCGAACCGGTACAGCCAGTCGAAATAGTCGGACGCGTAATAAAGGTGTGGTCCCCAGTCGAATCCCAGCCATTTCACCGAGTCGAGGATGGAATCGACGTACTCGGTGTCTTCGGTGACCGGATTGGTGTCGTCGAAGCGCATGTGGCAGCGGCCGCCATACTGCAGCGCCAACCCGAAGTTCAGGCAGATAGACTTGGCGTGGCCGAAATGCAGGTAGCCGTTGGGCTCGGGAGGGAAACGGGTGCGGATTTTGGCCGGATCGGGCGGCGCATTGGCGTGCATCGATGCCGGGCCCGGTTTGCCGCCCCATATGCGGGAAGCGTAGGTGCCCTTGCCGAGATCGGCCTCGATGACGTTGCGGATGAAGTTGGTGACCTGGGCGGTCGGCGCTGCCGGTTTGTTCACGCTGGATGACGGAATGGAGTGAAAGGCTGTGCAGACGCAATATTAATGCCTCGCAGCCTTTCCGTGGGCTTAAACATCCCCTGCGATTGCAGAGAGAGCGTTTTCCGCACAACCGGTCAGAACCTTGTCAGCAGGCGGAACTTCCGAAACGATTTAACCCTGATTCCGGCCCGAGGCCGTTTACATGAGCGCAACCCCCTCCAAACAGGAAAGGAACGCTCATGCAACCATCTCATTTACGCGCGCCGTTCGCGCTGATTGCCCTGACCGCGGCGCTGACTGCCATTGCCGATGACGGCGGCAACCATGCCATTACCATATACAGCACCGCCACTCCCGGCGCCGTGACGCCGGACATGACGCGCCATGGGGGTGGCGGCTACAGCGTGCCCGGGTATGCCACCGTGCGCCATGAGCGCGAGATCGCGCTCAACGCCGGTCGAAACACCGTGCGCTTCACCGACGTCGCCGGCCTGATCGACCCGACCACGGTGTCGTTCGCCTCGCTCACCGATGCGCCCGGAACGAGGGTGATGGAACAAAACTTCCAGTTCGACCTGGTCAGCCCGGAGAAGCTGCTGTGGCGTTTCATTGACCGCGACATCGCGGTGGAACGCGTGCTCGGCGATCGCATCGAGACTCTGGAAGGCACGCTGCTCTCCACCCAGGGCGGAATCGTGATCCGCCAAGCGGACGGATCTGTTCGTACGCTGCCGTACAACGCCGGGGTGAAACTGCCGTCGTTGCCGGGCGGCCTGATTACCCGGCCGACACTGGTGTGGGACGTGGCCGCGAAGCATCCCGGAAAGCACAGAACCCGGGTGGCCTATCAGACCGGCGGCATTACCTGGTGGGCGGACTACAACCTCACATTCTCCGAAGGCCGGGACGCGAACGCGTGCAAGCTCGATGTCGGCGCCTGGGTGAGCATCCTCAATCAGTCCGGTGCCAGCTACCCGGACGCGAAGATCAAGCTGGTCGCCGGCGACGTGCACCGGGCCGTTCACATGGGTCAGGCCGTGCCCATGTCAGCCAAGCGGGCGATGGCGGACATGGCGGAAGAGAAGTCCGGCTTCGAGGAGAAGACGTTCTTCGAGTATCACCTTTACACGCTGGGACGCCCCAGCTCGCTTCCGGACAACTCGACCAAACAGATCGAGCTTTTCCCGAAGGTCGCCGACGTTGATTGCGACAAGACGCTGGTTTACTACGGACAGGCCGGGCAGTGGTACGGCGGCGGGCCGATGACCGACCGCAACTACGGCATCACCGTCAACAAGAAAGTGGACACCTATCTCAGCTTCAAGAACAAGACCGAGAACGGCATGGGCGCGCCACTGCCTTCGGGCCGCGTGCGCGTCGCCAAGCTCGACACGGCGGACGGCAGCCTGGAGTTCATCGGCGAAGACCGCATCGACCACACTCCCAGGAACGAAACCGTGCTGCTCAAGCTCGGAGCCGCCTTCGACGTGGTCGGAGAGCGCCGGCAGGTTGATTTCAAAGTCGATTCGAATCGCAACACCATGACCGAGGAAATCGAAGTGAAGATCCACAACCGCAAGGACGAGCCGGTCACCATAATCGTGAAGGAAAATCTCTACCGCTGGACCAACTGGAAAATCACCCAGGCGAACCAACCTTATGAAAAGCAGGACTCGCGCACCGTCCACTTCCCGGTGACGGTGGCCACCGACGGTGAGGCGGTGGTGCGCTATACCGTGCGGTATACATGGTGAAAGCCAGCCGGCACGAGGTCGGCTTCAGGAGCGTTGACGCAAAGGATTCTTTTCAATGCCCTCTTGAGGGGTAAGTAGACGTGACAACACAGGGCAAAGCGATTTGTTGCGGCGGACACTTACATTTAGGTCACGTGGAAGAAAAAAGAGAGAGAACGCAAAGGAAAAATAAAATATATTTTTGGTTGTCGTTTCCCCCGGAGACTGAGCAGGCCGCGGGGTTTTTCTTGAGATCGAGAATGCGCGCCCCAACTACTTCGGCGTAACGGTGGCCGCGGACCGGGAAAGAGTGCTGCGCTACACTGTGCTTTTCAACTGTCTGGCAGGGGCGCTGCTGCGGCGGTCGTTGCCGGGGGGAATTCAGCGGCCTCCGGCCCCGGGGCGCGGGCGCCGCCAGCCGCTAACTCGGAGAAGGATTTCATGCGCAGCGACGACTCGCTTACCGTTCTCCCGCAGGTACGTGACGAACCGGAGCGCACGCACACGATTTCGAGACTGGCAATCGCGTTGCTGCTCGCCGCGCTGGTGGTGGCGTGGTTCGCGGGACTGGATTACCGCAAGCTCGCAAACCCTGACGAGGGCCGTTACGCGGAGATTCCGCGCGAAATGGTGGAAAGCGGCGACTGGATTACCCCGCGGCTGAACGGGATCAAGTATTTCGAGAAACCGCCGCTGCAATACTGGGCGACGGCGCTGGCGTACAGAGCGTTCGGCATGAGCGACTGGACCGCGCGGCTTTGGCCCGCGCTCACTGGTTTTCTTGGCATCCTGTTCGCGTATTTCACCGGGCGCCGGCTGTTCGGTGCCCGTGTCGGTATGTTCGCTGCCGCAGTACTGGCAAGCACGTTCTATTTCGTTGCCTTCGCGCACATTGCCACGCTCGATATGGGCGCCACGTTTTTCCTGAGTGCTGGGCTGTTTTGCTTTCTCCTGGGCATGTCCTGTCCACGCGCCACGCGCGAAGAAGGGCTGTGGATGTTCGGGGCCTGGGCGGCGATGGCCGCGGCAGTGCTGAGCAAGGGACTGATCGGCATATTGCTTCCCGGCATTGCGCTTACCGCCTACTCGATCACGCAGCGCGATTGGTCATCGTGGCGGCGCATGCGCCCCGTAGCGGGAGTACTATTGTTCCTGGTGTTATGTGCGCCGTGGTTCATCAAAGTGTCTCTGATGAATCCGGAGTTCGCGTGGTTTTTTTTCGCGCACGAGCATTTCGCCCGTTTCACCGGTACCGCCCACCATCGCGACGGTCCCTTTTGGTATTTCCTGCCCGTCTTGCTGATCGGCATGCTGCCGTGGACGTGGCTCGCCATGGAGGGGTTGCGCGACGCATGGCGGACGCGCCCGCCGGCGGGTGCGTTCAGCCCGGAGCGATTCCTGTTGATATGGATCGCGGTTATTTTTCTGTTCTTCAGCGTATCCAGTTCCAAACTGCCTGCTTACATGCTGCCGTTGGTACCGGCACTGGCGCTGCTTATCGGCCTACGCATGAGCCGGCTGAACGCGATGGAAACCCTGCGCCGGGTGGTTCCCGCGGTGATTTTGGCCGGCACCGCTCTTTTCGTGGCCAACGAACTGGTCGAGAAGATCCACGAAAGCCAGTCTGTTTTTCCGCTTTACGAGGACTATGCGGGCTGGATCGAGACCGCCGCGGTTATTCAGTTGGCGACCGCGAGTTGCTTCGCGCTCATGCAGAGACTGAGCCGGGCACGAATCCTTCTTTTCGCGCTCCTGATGTTGTTCTCGGTACAGCTTGTTGTAACTGGATTTGAGAGCTTATCGCCTTTGCGTTCTGCTTACGCGATGGCTGGGACGATCCATTCGCGTCTGAAGCCGGGCACCCGGGTGTTCAGTGTCGGTCGATACGATCAGTCGCTGCCTCCCTACCTGGGGCAGGCCGTGGTGCTGGTGGCCTACACGGATGAACTGGGTTTCGGATTGATCCACGAACCCGATCGCTGGTTGCCATCGCTTGCGGAATTCGAGCGTGAGTGGAAGTCCGTGCCGAGCGCCATTGCAATCATGACGCCGGAGGCTTACCAGTCCTCTGTTTCGCACGGGCTGCCGTTGCGCGTGTTGTCGCAAAGCGGGGACGGAATTGTCGTCATCAAGCCCGACTGAGGCCGGCAGGCTGGTGGTGTCTGCATGTTACTCGGCTCGCGCGCCGGTCGCCTCCACGACCTTTGCCCATTTGCTCATCTGTGTACGCAGGTAGGTAGCGAATTCTTCGGGCGTGCCGCCGAGGGGCTTAACGCCCTGTTTGTGAAATAGCTCAACGACCTCGGGCAGCTTGAAGATGCGGTTGACCTCGGCATTGAGCTGGATGACCACGGCTTTCGGCGTGCCTGACGGCGCGACCACTCCGAACCATACCGAGACGTCGAAAGCGGGCAAACCGGCTTCGGCGACGGTCGGCAGGCCCGGCGTGAAGGGCGAGCGCTCCCTGCTCGACACCGCCAGTCCACGCAGCTTGCCGGACTTTACGTGTTGCAGCACGTTGGGAACGTTGTCGAACATGACGTCCACCTGGCCGCCGATGAGATCGGTCACGGCCGGTGCGCTGCCCTTGTAGGGAACGTGCACCATGTCCGCGCCCGCCATGCTCTTGAACAACTCCATCGACAGATGGTTCGATGAACCATTCCCTGCCGAGGCATAGTTGAGTTTTCCCGGCTTCGCCTTTGCCAG
>JBOIFZ010000114.1:0-4856 GCA_050741735.1 Burkholderiales bacterium | reverse complement strand
GTTGTTGCCGCTCTGGTGGATTGCCAATGTTGGGCGTCTGTGGGAAAAGACTTTTCACTTGATTACGTGGTCGGCCTGGAGAAGGATAGTCTGTGGGAATGTGATGCCCAGCGTCTTTGCTGTCTTGAGGTTCAGCACGAGGTGGAACTTCGCGGGTCGCTGGACAGGCAGATTTCCCGGCTTTTCGCCTTTGAGAATCCGATCTGCGTACACCCAGCAACGCCGAATCAGGTCATCGACATCGGGCCCGTAACTCATGAGGAACCCGGACTCCGGATGGAACGGGAAAAAGCCGGCAATCGGCAACCGATGTTGCGCAGCGAGCGCTGCGATTTTGGAAGCGTTTCCGTCAAACATAGGAGATCCCCACATGAGGACCGCCTGCGCGCGTTGCTTCACCGCACGCCGGAACGCGCGCTCAAAGTCCTCGGGACCTCGTACCTCGAGAGTTAGCATCCGCAGACCGAGAGCTCTAGCCGAAACCTCCGTCGCCTTCAGCGGCGTCCGGTCCATGATGGTATCCCAGAGCACCGCCACCCTGGAGAGGCCGGGGACAACCTCCTTGAGCTGCTCAAGCCGTTTCCCGCTGAAGTCGGGCATATCCAGAAAGAAGCCCGTGACGTTCCCACCCGGCCTCGCAAGGCTCGCGACCCATCCGTTGGCAACTGGGTCGCTCTCCAGGTCGACCGCTACGATCGGGATCGTCTTTGTTGCGGCCACTGCCGCGCGCACGCCAGTTGACGTGCCTGCAAGAATCAGGTCAACCTTTAACTCGACCAGCTCCGCCGCATCGCGACGAAGCCGCTCTTCGCTTCCCCCCGCCCATCGTTCCATGAAGATAAGGTTACGGCCTTCGACGTAACCGAGATCCCGAAAAGTCTTCACGTGCAACTGGCTGAACCGCGGGACTGGGGCTGAGGGGGACAAAAGCGCGACCTTGAAGGTCTTGCCCGTTTCTTCTGCCCTCACCGTAGGGAGCCCGGAGACGAGTACTGCGAGGACCGCACCAACGAGGAGCCCGGGACGGCTCATGGCCTTCAGGCCGGAGAGGAAGTCAGACGTTCCTACGCTGTTCATGCTCGTACCCCCTATTCACTGACGCGCTCGTGCTGCAAGAAATCGAAGGTTTGACCGACATCCTTCGCCGGTCCATCGAATCAAACGAATCTTGGAAAGCTTGCTCCAATAGCCAGACACGTGCAACAGCTCGCGTTCGCCGGAGGATGGGGACGGACGCGAGTCAGTCAAAAAAAAGCGCGGCGGGCGCCGCGCCTCTTTTTCCGTCCCAAAAAGTTATTTTGGCTGCGGCACCCCAAGATCTTTGCAGATTTTTCTTGCCAACTGGTCGCTTATTTCGTTATGGCGCGGGACGGCACTGCGCTTGTTCTGGGACGGGTTATGCCACCAAGAATGTTTGCCACCCTCTCGAAGAAGCGAGCAGCCATGAAACGAGAGGTGCCGCAGCAAATCGCGGCGCTTCATACCGCGATTTTGAGCTCTTCATAATCTTTTCCCGCCGCCTTCCTGGCGTCCGCACGGTTCATGTCCAGCGCTTCCCCGAGGGTGATTCGAAGGGAGTCGAGCAGCTCGTCACGCGTGCTCTCCTGACAGTTGACGCCGGGAACTTCTTCAATCCAGCCGATCCACCACTGACCGTCCTGCTTCACTACAGCCGTATAGGTTTGGTTCATGTAGATTCCTCCAAAATCAATTCGATCACTTCAGACGGCTGTGCGCACGGGCCATGGCTTCAACGCCCGGAATGGATTGCGCGTCGCCGCCGCGATAGGCTTCGTATCCGCGGCGCACTTTTCCAGATCTTCAAGCAGGGTGCTCATGGGGCAAATTATAGGCTTCGTTTCTTCTGGCCTCAACGACAGATGCAAGCTTGCTCAAATCCTGATTTCGGACTCTGCCTTTCCTCTGCGGTCTCTGCGTATCTGCGTCGAGATTTTGAATTACGCTGTAAGCGTTACCTTTACCGACCCCACGCCCTCGATCGTGTATCTGTAGTGCTCACCCGCCCTGGGAAAGCGGGTGAGGACCCCGCTTCCCGCGGAAACAGCGGCCTTGAAGGTCTGGCGCCGTCGCGCATCAGAAAAAAAGCGCGGCATGCGCCGCGCCTCTTTTTTTCCGTCCCAAAAAGTTATTTTGGCTGCGGCACGATACGCAGGTAAGGTTTCGGCGCCTTCCAGCCGTTGGGGTATTTCTTCTTCGCGTCTTCGTCGGACACCGAAGGCACGATGATCACGTCCTGGCCCGGCTTCCAGTTCACCGGCGTGGCGACCTGATGCTTGGCGGTGAGCTGGATCGAATCGACTACGCGCAGCACCTCGTCGAAATTGCGGCCCGTGCTCATCGGGTATATCAGCATCAGTTTGATCTTCTTGTCCGGACCGATCACGAACACGGTGCGAACCGTCGCGTTGTTGGCGGCGGTCCGGCCTTCCGACGTGGCGCCGGCGTCGGCGGGAAGCATGTCGTACAGTTTGGCCACCTTCAGTTCCGGATCGCCGATCATCGGGTAGTTCACTTTGTGGCCCTGTGTTTCCTCGATGTCCTTGGCCCATTTGCTGTGGCTGCTGGCCGGGTCGACGCTCAGGCCGATGATCTTGCAGTTGCGCTTCGCGAACTCGGATTGCAATCCGGCCATGTAGCCCAGTTCGGTGGTGCAAACCGGGGTGAAGTCTTTCGGATGCGAAAACAGAACTGCCCAGCCGTCGCCGATCCACTGGTGGAAGTTGATGCTGCCCTGAGTGGTTTCGGCAGTGAAATTGGGGGCTTCGTCGTTGATGCGTAAAGACATGATTGTTCTCCTCAAATTGTTTCTTCGGGGCGGGAATTTGGCTCGCCGTTCGGAAAGTTGTTATCCCACCTGAGATTGGCGTTGTCAAGCACAGTGCCGTGGGGCCGCGCAGTCGAATTGCCCGCAGGGAAAGCCGGCATGCCGCTATCGATAGGTGGCCGCGGTGATGAATTGTGAAAACGATTCACACCATACGATGACCGTGTTGTAGTGTGCGGGCTCCACCGCGTCGGACACCGGAACAATGAAGTTCTCGAAGGTTTTGACATCGCCGATACGGACCATGCGCTCCTTGAGTCGCGCGAAGTCCGCTTCGGTTTCGACGAATTCCGGCGAAAGATACAGCTTGTAGTCCGGGCCCGGCGCGATCCGGCCCATCAACGCAATGCTGTGCCGGCCAACCGAGACCGTTCCCTCGCCCCAATGGAACAGGTCGCTGTCCTTGAGGTCGCGGCGGAACCTGCCGGTGTAGGTCGCCTGATCGGCCTGCGACGCCACCTCCGCCGCCGACGGTGCTTCCGGCGCGGTCAGGATCGGCAGCGCGTAGATGCCCAGAGCAAATCCCACGGCGATGGCGAACAAGTGCGAAACCGCGAGGAGAAGAGTCTTCTTCATGCCAAGGTTTTCAGATTGCCCAAAAAACGTATTAGCTTGCCTACTCGACTTTCGCGCCTCTCTCCGCCAGAAGCGCGCGAAGAACTGATCTATGGCAGTGCGATTCGTCTTCGCAGTAGCAGCCAACGGAAAAGTTGGCATGCCTGGAAAGCGCAGCCAGTACATCGAGCGTGCGAGCGTTCTCCGGAGTTGCCATCTCGGCCCGGTACTTCCTGGCGAACGCCAGCCACTCGCCGGAAGTTTTTGCTCGCTGTGCCAGCATGACGGTTTCCGCACTTGGCGCGAGATTAGGGAACCACACGTCGTACCAGTTCTGTGAGGCGAACGCGGACTTCGGCACACCTCGCGGCGGGCGACGCACCGTTCCGATGCGAGTGCCTTCGTTCTCGACCCGCGCACTACCCAGCCTGATGACCCGCACGACCATTGCTGCCTCCCGACTATGACGACCAACGCGCGCGTTGAACAGTGCGAGCAAGCGTGCGAAGCGCCGCTTGAGAGACTCCGTTTTCAACCGCGTTGCCAGCTTGCACGTCTGCTGGGGGGATCATTCGACTTTGGCCTTTCCTCCGCGATCTCTGCATTTCTGCGTCAAGAATGTTTAACTAAGCCTTAAGCGTGACTTCCACCGACCCGACACCCTCAATCGTATATTTGTAGTGCTCTCCCGCCTTGGGAAAACGGGTCGTGACCCAGCTCCCGGTGAGAACGATCTCGCCGGCCATCAGCGTCTGGCCCCGGGCATTGAGATGGTTCGCGAGCCAGCGCAGCGGCTCGAAGGGATGTCCGAGCACGTCGGAACCTTTGCCCTCGTCGATCACCTTGCCGTTGCATTCCAACACGCTCTTCGCCGTGCCGAGATCGGGCCAGGTGCTCTTGAATTCGCCGAGCACGTTGCCTTCGTTCCAGGAATTGTCGGCGACCAGCGAAAGCAGGTCGAGCGGGTAATCCGAGTTGCGGTCGTCGATGACTTCGAAGGCCGGGCAGACCGCGTCCACCACCGCGGCGACTTCGCCCATATCGTAAGGTCTGCCGCGCGGCGGCAACGAGGTCCCGAGCCGGGCGCAGCACTCGAATTCGATGCCAAGGTGAACCAACTTCGCCAACGACAGCGTGACGCCGCTCCGATGCAGGCGGCTTTCGAACACCACCCCGGAATTCGGATGATCGACGCCGCACATTTCCTGCATGCGCTTCGACGTGAGTCCGATCTTGTAGCCGACCCGCCGGCCTTGGGTGGCATCGAGCCGCTTTACGTACGCCGCCTGGATCGCGTACGCGCCTTCCAGATCGGTCGCGCCGTAGTCGCGCGCGAAGGGCACGATCTTGCGCTTGCCGGCGTGGTCGCGCACCAGCGCCGCCGCCGCCTCTTCTGTTCTGACGGTCATTTCTCCCCCTATGGCGACATGATATCGGCTTCGCTGTATCCTTGCGA
>JBOIFZ010000113.1:0-8108 GCA_050741735.1 Burkholderiales bacterium | reverse complement strand
GAGAGGCCCAGCTCAGCATCGCCGGAGGGGTGGAAAGCATGTCGCGTGCGCCGTTCGTGATGCCCAAAGCGGAGACCGCGTTCTCGCGCACCAATGCGGTGTACGACACCACCATCGGCTGGCGCTTCGTCAACCCGGTCATGAAGCAGTTGTACGGCACCGACTCGATGCCCGAGACCGCCGAGAATGTCGCGCAGGAATTCAAGGTTTCGCGCGCGGACCAGGATGCGTTCGGTTTGCGTTCGCAGGCCCGGGCCTCGAGCGCCCAGAAAAACGGGCGGCTAGCCAAGGAGATCGTCGCGGTCACAATACCCGCGAAGAAAGGCGATGCCACGGTCGTGGACAAGGACGAACACCCGCGCGAGACCACTCTCGAAGCTCTGGCCAAGCTCAAGCCGATCGTGAAGCCGGAAGGCACGGTCACCGCCGGCAACGCATCCGGGGTGAACGACGGCGCCTGCGCGCTGATACTCGCCAGCGAAGCGGCAGCAAGGCGCCACGGACTCACGCCGCTGGCGCGCGTGGTCGGGGTCGCCACGGCTGGGTGCGCGCCGCGCATCATGGGAATGGGCCCGGTGCCGGCAACACGGAAGTTGCTGGAGCGTACCGGCATCAAGCTCGATGCGATCGATGTGATCGAGCTCAACGAGGCTTTCGCCGCCCAGGGCATTGCGGTGTTGCGGCAGCTCGGCATCGGCGACGACGATGCCCGCGTCAATCCAAACGGCGGCGCCATCGCGCTCGGCCATCCGCTGGGCATGAGTGGGGCGCGCCTGGTGACCACCGCAACCTACGAACTGCACGAGCGCAAGGTGCGCTATGCGCTGGCCACCATGTGCATTGGTGTAGGCCAGGGTATCGCCGCGCTGATCGAACGCGTCTAGGAGGCAATGTCATGCGTAACCTGAACGAAGCCAATCTCACAGATGCTGTGCTGGCCACGCTCGAACATGCAGGCGAAGCGCGCTTCAAGGAAATCATGGAGAGCCTGGTGCGGCACTTGCATGCCTTCGTGCGCGAAACCCAGCTGACCGAGGAGGAATGGTTTGCCGGCATCCGCTTCCTCACCGCCACCGGGCAGAAGTGCGACGGCAAGCGTCAGGAGTACATCCTGCTCTCCGATACGCTGGGCGTATCCATGCTGGTGGATGCGGTCAACCACAGAAAACCCGGTGGTGCAACGGAAACAACTGTGCTGGGCCCGTTCTATGTTGCGGGTGCCACGGACATGCCGATGTGGTCCGACATTGCGGGGGATGCGGCTGGCGAGCCGGCCTACGTTTTCGGGCGCGTCCTCGACGTGGGCGGCAAACCGATCGCCGGCGCAACGATCGATGTCTGGCAGACCGATGGCGAAGGTTTTTACGACGTTCAACGGCCGGGCGGAAATGAGTCCTACGCCCGTGGCAAATTCACCACAGCGGCGCACGGGCGCTACGGTTTTCGCACGGTGAAGCCGGTAAGTTACCCGGTTCCCACCGACGGGCCGGTGGGCAAGATGCTGCTGCGGATGGGCCGCCACCCGTACCGTCCGGCGCATGTGCACGCGATCGTTTCCGCGCCGGGATACGAGAAGGTGGCGACCCACCTTTTCGTGGAAGGCGATGCGTATCTGGATTCCGACGCCGTTTTCGGCGTAAAGCACTCTCTTGTGGTGGACTTCAAGCCGCACCCGGCAGGTCCGACACCCGACGGCGGGAAATCCGCTGTGCCGTACTTTACTGCCGAGTACGAATTCAAACTGGTGCGGAGTTGAATAAAGTGCGAGCCACCAAGATACAAAGGCACCAAGAGAAGCGAAATCAGATTGTTGCGCAGTGGTTGTTACGGGGAGGCGGATTGCACATCTTCCCTGTGTGCCCAGTTCCACGCCCCGGCAGTGTCCACAAACCAGTATCCGGAACCATACGAACTATCGCGAGGAACGTTTCATTCGTGTTTCTCGGTGCTTTGGCGGTGAGTTTTCTTACTGGTTCGAAATGAGCGACTGGAAAGAGCTGCCGTTCGCGCCGGCGCCGGGCACAGCGTTGTGCGTGCTGGAGGAAATAACGGAAGGCGGCGGCAAGGAAGTGGTATTCGGCACAGGCCATGAGGCATTCCGTGTACTGCTGCTGCGCACCGTCGCAGGCGTGGTCGCGTTCCACAATTGCTGCCCGCACTTTTCGCTGCCCCTCAACTATGAGCCGGACATCTTCCACATCTTCGACGGCGAAGTTCTGATGTGCGCGCATCACACTGCGATGTTCAAGATTGCCACCGGAGAATGTTTCGACGGCCCCTGTGCCGGTGCGAAACTCACCGCGGTTCCGGTCGCCGTCGACGGCGGCACGGTGGTGGTACGGGAAAGTTAGGCCGGGAGAATCCCGGTACCAGAATTTTACACCGGCCGCGATATGGTACTGATTGTTTGCTCACGCACCTGCCAAGCCTATTCGATGTTTGTCTGCCATCTGCTTGCTGGCGCTCCATTGGAGTAGCGCGACGATTCTAACCGAGCAACCGGTGCGCGCCGCCACGGCGGGACAAAAAAACCCCGCTTTGCGCGGGTGTTCGTCGGGCGTTTGGCGGGTGGAAAATCAAAGCGCCATGCATTTTTCAATGAACTGCGTTCGCGCGCGTCCCAAGGTGTTGGCGCGTTGCGCCTCCTCGGTACACTTCTGCCGCTTCTGCTCGGTAGTCAGCACCGGTTTCGGAGGCTGCGGTGTGGCTGCCGGGGTTGTTGCGGGCGGCGGTGACGTGGGGGTCGCTGCCGGTTGCGCCGGAGCGGTGGTGGTGGGTGGTGGTGCCGCAGGCGTTCCAGGTTGTGCCGCCGGAGTCGGTGCCGGAGCGGTGGAGGTAGGCGGGGGCGCCGCGGGAGCTGCACGTTGTGCCGCGGGGTGCGCCGGCTGCGTTGCGGCCGGTCGGGCGTTCTCGCCGCGCCGCTTGGCACGCTCGCCTTCTTTGGTGCATTCCTTGACGAACTTCTTGCGCTCCTTGCCGATCAGATCCTGTCTATTGGCTTGCCGCTCGCAATCGGCCCGCAGGGCTTTCTTCTCGCTGCCGCGGCCCTCGTCGTCATCGTCGTCATCGTCCGCGATCGCGGGCACGGCCAGCAAGAGTGCCGCTAGAAAGAGTATCAGTCGTGCCATGTTTCCATTCTCCTTGGCAGGTGAAGGCTGGTTCGCGCCGGCGTCGATGATCCGTAACTAGGACTTGAGGCATTCGCTCATGAATTTTTTGCGTTCGCCGCCCTTGAGTTTCTTGGCCCCGGCGTCCGCGTTGCACAACTTCATTTTCTCCTGCTGTGGAGTCATTGCCTTCTTTTCTTCCTTCGCCTCGGTCTTGGCGGCGAGGCAGTCTTTCATGAACGCCTGGCGTTGATCACCCTTCAATTCCTTTTTCGCCGCGTCGGCATTGCACGCCTTCATTTTTTCCTGCTGCGGGGTGTTCTGCGCAAAAACCGGGGCGCAGGCCAGCACAAGGACGAGCAAGAGCACATGGTTCTTCACTATTCCTCCCGGAAAAGCAAGTTTCGCATTGGCGCGCCGCGGATGCGGAACACCCGCGTAACCTAACGCCCGGCCGCGGCCCTAGTTGATGCCTCGCGTGCGGAAGCAAGCGCAGCAAGCCGTCCCCCGGCATCGAAGGCGAAGGGCGCAGGCGGGGAGGCGATCTGGAAACGGTCGGGGCGGGCGCGTACTTCCGCCAGCAGCGGTTCGGAAACCTGGAGCTGCGCCAGTTCGAGGGTGTTCCTGATGCGCACGATCCGGCAGTCCTGCGGTTTCACCCGCACCACGGTCTTGACCGCAAGCTGAATCGCCTCGCGATCGCTGTTCATCACCATTGGGATCGCTCCGCCATCAAGGTTCATCGAAGTGATGATGTTGGCGTAAGTCGAGGGCACGTCGATTTCCCTGAACAGTCGCATGGTAATAACGTCCGCCCCGCCCACTCCGGTGGCGTTGCCGTGAGTCTCAGGCGTCAGGCCGAGGACCACGATCTTCTTGGTGAGCGGGCCGTAGTTCCATTGCACCGCGCGGCGATTGCGGCCGGTGATGTTCGGATCGAAGCCCGCGCCGCTGATGTTCTTGCCCATCTCGTCGATGATCAGCACATCTATTTCGTCGAAGAACAGCTGCGGCATCAGCTTCTTCGCCATGTCCTGCAGCACCGGTTCGCGCTCGGCGATCCGCTCTGAGGGAATCACCTCGATCGCGGCGGTCTGGTCATGCGCGTTTTCGACGATGCCCATGCCGAAAAGCACGTTGCGCCTCGCCAGGTGCACGTCCCGCACTTTTGGCAGCAGCTCGGGAAAGGTGTCCATGCCGTGCTGGTGACAAGTCGCCGCGCCGACGATCTTGCCGATGCCGATCGCCAGCATCTTGGTGATGCCGCTTTCGGTGGCGCCGCGAAACGCGGTGTGCGGCTTGATGCGGTTGACGACCACAATGCCGTCGGCCTCGGCAGCGAATCGGTCCATGTGCACCGGCGTGCCGTCGCCGAGCTTGCCGACGATCACGGTGTCCATGGTTGCCCTGACCGGAACACCGGTGGTGGCTTCAGTGATGCCGTAACCCTCGAGGACTCTCTTCTGGCCTTCCGCGGTTGCCGCGCCGTGGCTGCCCATCGCCGGAAAGATGAACGGCCTGGCGCCGAGCGCCTGCAGTTCGCGGATCACGCACTTCACGATGGTCGCGATATTGGCGATGCCGCGGCTGCCACACCCTACCGCGATTGCCTGGCCGGCTTTGACTCTGGCGCGCACCTCGGGGCGCTGGAATTCCTTCGCAATCTTGGCCCCAATGTCGCCCAGATGCACGGCGTCGAATTTCTGCCGGACGTCGACCATGCGCGGCAGCGCGATATCCAGTCCGCCGGCGATGTTGACCTCGATCCTGTCCCCGAGCACGCTTTCTCCCTTCATGCAGGCTGATAGACCGGCACCACGTAAGGCCCCTCCGGGATTACCGCGACCGCCGTGTCGCCGCTTGCTTCCACGCATCGGTGCAGCGCCTCCTCCACCGAGTCGATCAGATTCACCCCGGTAAGCCCCCGGTCCTCGGCGCGCAATCCGCCGCTGTAAAGATGGACGCTTCCGGCTTTCATCGGCTTCAGTTGCATCTGCGTCTGCCACTCGTCGATATCGGCGAATTGCTTGCGGCTGATGTCTGCGAAAAAACCGTCTGCACCCAGACCGATGAGCCGGCGCTGCGCATCGGCGTATTCTTCCGAACCCAGTCCTTCCGAACACTCGGAGACCACCACCAGGTTGCCTCCCGGCTCGAGAATGTCCAGCGGACCGACCATGCCTTTTACGGTCTGATAATAAGTCTTGTCGAGCGGATAGCCGGCGGCGCTGGTGACCACCGTACTAAAGCGGCGCGCGACCGCCACCTGGGCGTAGCCTTGGGTAAACGCAACTGCGTCGAGGTGGCTCGCGATGATCTCGCCGTAGTTTACGAACGACAGCCGGCGATGCTCGTCGATCACGGTGTTCACCGCCAGCACGTGGCCGAGCTTGCGTACGATCTCGAGCTGCTCTTCGTGCAACGGGTTGCCATCGAGCACGCAATTATCCGCCTTGGGATGCGACATGAAGCGGGCGCTGTGGAAGGTCGTGATCGTCTCCTGGTGCGCGACCCCCGGCGCGATCACTTTGCGCCCGCCCGAGTAGCCGGCCATGAAGTGCGGCTCCACCAGTCCGGTGGCGATCTTGAGATCGGCTTCGACGAAGCGGCGGTCCAGTTTCACCGGCGTGCCGCGCGGCGTCGGTCCTAGATCGACGTGATCGGCGTCATTGCGGGCGAAGTGGTTCGCCACATTGACGGTGTTCAGCACCCAGGGGTCGCCGATCAGTTCTTCCAGCTCGGCCCCCTCGTTCGGACGATGCAGCCCCGTGGCCACCAGGACGGTGATTTTTTCCGGCTTCATGCCGGAATCGAGCAGTTCCCGGACAATTTCCGGCAGGAGAAGGCCGTTCGGCACCGGCCGGGTGATATCGCAGATCAGGATACAGGCGGTCTTGCGTCCCCGCGCTTCCTCGGCCAGCGGGTGGGCAGCGACCGGCCGCGACAGCGCCGTGCGAACCGCGGCCCGCGCGTCGGGCTGCACCGGCATCGCCGGCTTGCGGATCACGGTGACGTCCCAATGGTCCGGCAGATCGAGCGGGTAACTGCCGCGGCCGTAGTTGAGATCGAGTCGCATGGCGGGAGGTTGCGTACGGGAATTGCTTGAACTATAGCACCGGCCGGACCGCGGAGTACTTCCGGCAAAACACCTAAGGCGGTAGCATCGCATGTTCATGAATCTCTCCGACCCAGTAACGGCAGCGCTTATCGGCGCCGCGGCCACGTTCGTCACCGCGGTGATCCAGTTGACGACCAATGCGCGCAGGCAGGCCGCGGAACGGGCTGCAGGCAAACCGGCTTCGCGCAAGTCCGGTTCCTGGCTGGCGATCTTCGCCCTGGTGCTGGCTGCGCTGGTCGGCGGCTACGCACTTTCCGAGTATCAGCGCTATAGCCTGCGGCAGGATGACAAGGTGTTGCGCGAGGAGATGCAGTCGCGGTTGCGTGACATCAGCGCCGCCGCAGTGCGGCTGGAGCGCGCCGGACTTGAGAAAAATGGCCAGTCGGAGGCGGATGCGCGATTGGCCGCCGAGCGCCGGCGCGGCGCCGAAGGCGTGGCCGCGATCATCAGCGTTCCACCCTGCCGGGCGCCGAAGGCCGGGCTTGCGCAGGCGCCGGCGGCATGTGCCGAGAAGGAGGCCTTGCGCACGACGCTGTGCGCGGTGGTGCCGGCGTCGGCCACAGTGACCGAGGTGCAGGTGTTCACACGCATCGAGGATGCGCAACAGCCCTGGGACGAAGCGCGGGTACGGGCGGGACAGGACGCCGGCGCGGCAAAATTCGTCGACGCCTACTTCGAACGCGCGCAGGGAAACGAATCGAAGGAAGTCTGCCAGCACTTTGCGCACTGGAACAGCCAGAAAGGCCGCAGCGCGCGCATCCTCGTCAAATACAGTCTCTAGCTAAGAGGAAGCAGCCGCAACGCCAATCCGGCGATGCCGCAGGCTGCAATCACCGGAACAATTCCGACGCGGAAACGGAACAGCGCAACGAGCGCTGCGATCCCGAGCGCAAGCAGCGGCCACTCGAAGCGGCCCTCGAATCCGGCCGGCCATAGCACGTGCCAGGCGAAGAAAAGCGCCAGGTTCAGGATGACGCCGACAATCGCAGCGGTGATGCCGGTAAGCGGCGCGGTCAGATGCGGTTGCTTGTGCGTGGTCTCGACCAGTGGTCCGCCGATCAGGATGAACAGGAAGGAGGGCAGGAAAGTGAAGAACGTGACCACCAGCGCGGCCGTGGCGCCCGCGAGCGCCAATGTCTCCGGTTCGAACAACCGAGCGTTCCAGCCCCCGACGAAGCCGACGAACGCGACCACCATGATCAGCGGGCCCGGCGTGGTTTCGCCGAGCGCCAGCCCGTCTATCATCTGGCTCGCGGTGAGCCAGTGATAGTGCTCCACGGCGCCTTGCACGACGTAGGGCAATACCGCATAGGCGCCGCCGAAGGTGAGCAGCGCCGCCTTGGTGAAGAACCAGGCCATCTGCGTGAGTGTTCCGCCGGTTCCGTAAAGCGCCAGCAAACCAGCAATCACCGCTGCCCACAGGCCGAAGCCGACGATCAGCGCGCCGGCGAGGCGTGACCACGCGAAGCGCGCGTGTTCGGGCGTGGGCGTGTGGTCGTCGATGACCGCCGGGCCGTAGTCCCGGTCTGCCGTGCCGTGCGCTCCCCCGGTGGCAAAGGTCTGCGGCGCAATGCGCCCGCCGATGGCGCCGATGATGCCGGCGCCGAGCATGATCCACGGAAACGGCAGCTCGAAAATGAAGATCGCGACGAATGCGCCTGCGGCGATCACCCATAGCGGCAGGTTCTTCAGCGCCCGCGTCCCGATCCGGTATGCGGCGAACAATACGATCGCGGTGACTGCCGGCTTGATGCCGTAAAGGATGCCGGCCACCAGCGGCACGTCGCCGAAGGCGAGGTAAATCCAGGAAAGCGCGATCAGAATGAACAGCGACGGCAGCACGAACAGGGCGCCGGCAACGATGCCGCCCCAGGTGCGATGCA
>JBOIFZ010000112.1:0-6328 GCA_050741735.1 Burkholderiales bacterium | reverse complement strand
AATGAAACGCCTGGTGCTGCTCGGCGGCGGGCACAGCCACGTGGAAGTGCTGCGTCGATTCGGGACCGACCCGCTCTCCGGCACGGAACTCGTGCTGGTGAACCCGTACCCCGATTCGCCGTATTCCGGAATGCTGCCGGGCTGGATCGCCGGACACTACACGCGCGAGGAATGCCACATCGATCTGATGCGGCTGACGCGTTTCGCCAATTGCCGCTTGGTCCGGTCTGCCTGCAACGGAATCAACCCGGACGCGCGCCTGGTGTTCTGCGACAACGGCACAACGCTGCCGTACGATGTCGTCTCGGTGGATACCGGCACGCGCTCGCCGGCGTTCGACACTCCTGGTGCGCCCGAACATGCCCTGCCCGTGAAACCGGTGGAGCATTTCGTTCCCGTCTGGGATGAAATCTGCAACCGGACCGTCCGCGGGCGGGCTCCGCGCCGGATCGCGGTGGTCGGAGGTGGCGCCGCCGGCGTCGAAGTGCTGTTGGCGATGCAGTACCGCCTGCGCAGGCTGGCGCCGGCTTCCGAAATCAGCTTCGAACTGGTAAGCGACACCGGGAGCATACTGCTCACGCACAACAGCAAGGTGCGCACGATTTTCATGCACGTGCTCGAGCGGCGCGGCGTGACGCTGCACCTGGGACGCGCAGTCGAGCGCGTGGACAGCGGCAGGCTGAGGCTGCGCGGCGGCGGCAGTGTCGAGGCCGATGCGATCGTCTGGGCGACCGGTGCTTCGGCGCCGTTGTGGCCGCGGTCGGTCGGCCTCGCCACCGACGAACGTGGATTCATGCGGGTGAACGAGCGGCTGCAATCGGTCTCGCATCCGCTGGTGTTCGCCTCGGGCGACATCGCCAGCGTCAAGGATCATCCGCGCCCCAAATCCGGCGTGTATGCGGTTCGCGCCGGACCGCCGCTGGCGGAGAACCTGCGGCGAACGCTGCGTGGGGAACGGCTCATCGTATGGAAGCCGCAGAAGGAGGCACTGGCCCTGATCAGCACCGGTGACCGCTACGCGGTTGCGTCCCGAGGAGATCTCGCGCTGGAGGGCAAATGGGTATGGCAATGGAAGGACTGGATCGACAGGCGGTTCATGATGCGATATGAACTGCCGTGACTGTCGTGACTGTTGTGACTATCGTGACTGTCGTAAAAATCGTTTGAAAACTCTACCCTTGAGAGTTCACTGCATTTACGACAGTTGCGACGGTCACGATAGTCACGACAGTCACGATCCACGATCATCACGATGACCAGACCCCTCATCCTTCTCCTGCTGCTCTTTCCAATTGCCACCGCCGCCGACGCCCTTGGTCCCGGTGGCATCGGGGGGGAAAGCGGCGAGCAGTTGCTGGCCCGCTGCGAACCGGCGCTACGGATGATCGAAGCGGGCAGCGACGCCGGCTTGAGCGACGCGGAACGCATTGAGGCGGCGTCGTGCATCGGCTTCGTGGACGGATTCATCTGGGGCCATGCCTGGTCGGCGTGGCGCGAGCGCACCGACATGTTCTTCTGCCCGCCGGAGTTGTTCCGTGCCAAGGAAGGCGTTCCCGCGCTAGTCTCGTATCTGCGTGCGCATCCTGATCGTCTTATCCAGCGCGCGCACCTGCTGCTCTTCGCGGCGTTCAACAGTTCATATCCGTGCCAACCCTGATCCAGGATGCGCACGCCCGATTCCGGGGTCGCATCCCCGTGAACGGGGCCCCTGCTCCGCCTTCCGCGGGCCATCCCTCCCGTCCTATCCAGCGCGCCCACCTGTTGCTCTTCGCGGCGTTCAACAACACCTGTCCGTGCAAGCCGTGACGCGTCTATGCCGGTGTCTGGTACATTGCAGCAGTCCGTTACACAACACTTGAAATGGAGTACGCATGAAATCCATTGGGAGAATCTTCCTGACCGGGGTCTTCACGATCCTGCCCATCCTGGCAACCATTTATCTGGTGGTCTGGCTGTTCGCGGCATTGGAGCGCTTCCTCGGCAAGCAGCTGCTGCTCCTGCTGCCGGACGAGTACTACCGTGCCGGCATGGGCCTGCTCGCCGCACTGGTCCTCATTTTTCTGATCGGCCTGCTGATGCGGGCCTGGCTGTTCCGGCAATTGATCAAACTCGGCGAGAGCGTTCTGCTGAAGATCCCGCTGATCAAGGTAGTGTTCAGGTCGCTGAAGGACCTATTCGGCCTGTTTTCGGACGAGAAGAGCAGCGAAGCGCTTCAAGTGGTTTCGGTGCAGCTTCCAGGCATCGACATGCGCCTGCTCGGGTTCCTGACTCGCAGCGATTTCTCCGACATGCCCAAAGGCGTCGGCAACGAGGACGAGGTGACGGTCTATCTGCCGATGAGCTACCAGGTCGGCGGCTACATGGTGATGATTCCCCGCAACCGGGTCACTCCGGTGCCGATGTCGCGTGAAGAGGCCATGCGCTTCGTGCTGACCGCGGGACTTAAGACCGAAGCGAAACAGATTGAACTGGTGAAGCCGTGACAAGGGCCCAGGCAAATCCGTGCCGCGCTGCAATCAGCCGGCCTGCGGCCGGCAATTAGTTCGTTCGACGCAAAGATCGCAAAGAGAAAAGAAAGACGCAAAGAATAGCAACAACAAGTTCGGTTTTTCGTGTTGAGTTCCTTTGCTCCCTTTTTTGCTCTTCTTCGCGTCCTTTGCGTCAACGCTCTTGTCGCCGGCCCGCGGCCGGCTGCATCTCACCCGCCACCAGGAACTACCCCGCAAAGCGGGTCTCGGGCAGTCCGCGCACGCCCACATCCATCACCAGCAAGGCGCCTGCCAGCGGCTGCTTCGCAAGCTCCTCGGGGCTGAGTCTCTGCGTGGCGCTGGTGACGAAAAGCGTGCCCAGGTCCGGACCGCCGAACATGCAACTGGTCGGGCGCTGCAAAGGCAATTCGATCGAGCGCATGCGCCTGCCATCGGGCGCGAATCGGGTAATTCGCCAGCCGTCGTACTCGGCGCACCAAAGGCATCCTTCGGCATCGATCGTCGCGCCGTCCGGAATAGCCGGAGCGGCGGTGGTAGCGAACGGGCGCCTGTTCGCGACCTGCCCTGTCGCCGGATCGAAATCGAAGGCGCAGATCGTTCGCGTCCAGGAATCGGAGAAGTACATCGTCCGCCCGTCGGGGCTCCAGCACAGGCTGTTCGGGATGGTGATGCCCGACTCGACCGCAACGCATACCGATCGGTCGAACCGGTAAAGCGTGCCGTCGGGTTCGCGGGCCGTGTCATTCATGGTGCCGGCCCAAAAGCGCCCCTGGCGGTCGCACTTGCCGTCGTTGAAGCGCTGGCTCAGCCGATCGGCCTCGGGCGACGCGATACGCCGCATGGATCCGGATTGCGGATCGAAGAACGCCAGGGCCGACTTGAGCGCGAGCAGCAGCCCGCCCTGGTTTCGCACCGCCAGCGATCCCACCATTTCCGGCATCGTCCAGGCGGTAACTTTCCGGTTCCTGCCGTCATAACGCCGTACCGCAGGTTTGCGAATATCCACCCAGTACAACGCCTGTTCTTCCACGTCCCAGACCGGCCCCTCACCGAGCACGTCGGTCTGCTCCCCCACTCGTTGCATGTCGATCATGGTTGCGTCTGAGTCGGCTTATCAGTATGGTGCCGGGAAATCGTGACGCGTGATTCCTGGTACGCGCCACGGTTCGATTTTACCGACAACGACCCACGAATAACGAACCGCGAACCACGGAAGTCCTTATGGAGCGCTTTCTCATCACCGTCGATTTCTATCTCGTCCCGGGAGCGCTCGATCCATTCATTGCCCTGATCAAGGAGAACGCGCGCAAGTCGCTGGCCGAGGAGCCCGGCTGTCACCGCTTCGATGTGCTGGTGCAAAGGGGCGTGCCGGACCATATCCTGCTCTACGAAATCTACAAGAACCGGGCGGCTTTCGAATTACATCTGAAGTCCCGGCATTTCGCGGAGTTCAATGCGGCGTCGGCGCCGTACGTGAAGGACAAGAAGGTGGTCGAGTACGAATACGTGAACGACGAAGGGGAATGAAGCGGGAAAATTGCTTATGCAGAGCTTCCCTCGGTCGCGGTGTTTCATGAATTTCCTGATCGCGTACAATCGAGTTTGCTGACTTGCCGCGGGAAATGCGGCGGCCAAAGGGAGGTGTCAGATGTCTTTTCTCGACGCATGGCTCGTGGGCGGCCTGGTCTTACTGGTCGTCCTTGTGGTGTTGCGTAAGAAAGGGCGCTGAGGCACCCGTGCCCCCGACGCCTGCATCCGCGATCATCGGCGGCCCTGCAAAGCGAAACCGGATAGCAATCGGCGCACTGCATCCGGCCTGGGCAACGGCGCGACCGCTCCGAAACCGGTAGTCGCCAGGGCTGCGGACGCATTGGCGTAGCGCAGCCCCTCCCAGAAGTCGTCACCCGCCGCCATTCGCGCCAGCAGCGCGCCGGCAAAGCAATCACCCGCCCCTGTGGCATCGACGCAGTTGACCGCGTGACCGGCAATCTTTTCGCGCCGCTTCGAATCGCTCCCCACCACCCCCGCCGCACCCAGCTTCAGAGCGACGGCTTTCGCACCGGCCTCATGGCACCAATCGAGTATTGCGTCCGCATCTTTTCTGCCGCATAGCGCCTCGGCATCTTCCATGCTGAGCAGGAAAAAGTCGGCAAGAGCAATGGTGGCGCGGATCACCGCACGGGCACGGGCCAGCGGCCACAGCTGCAACCGCAGGTTGGGATCGTAGGCGATCCTGACGCCGGCGCCCCGCGCCGCTTCCACGGCGGCGGACACGGTATCGCAGGCACTGTCGCTGATCGCCTGGCTGATTCCGGATGTATGAAAGAACTTCGCCTCCCTGATCAGCTCGAATGGCAGGTCCGCGGGCCGCATGCGGCTCGCCGCAGAGCCCTTGCGCAGGTAGCTGAACACGTGGCCATCTGAGCCGTGCGTGATGAAGTAAACCGCTGTGTGCGCTTGCGGGTCGATGCCCACGCCGGAGATGTCCAGTCCCTCGGCGCGCCATAGCTGGAGAAACTGCCGGCCGAACTCGTCGTCGCCCAGTCTCGTGATGTAACCCGCTTTCGCGCCCTGCCGCGCGGCGGCGATCGCGCAGTTCATGGTATCGCCGCCGAATCCCTGCAGATATCGGCCGCCCTCTCCCGGTATCTGGCTGAACTCGTACAACGGCTCGCCCAGGGACACGATATCCATGCGCGCCATGATCAGCCCTCCGTGCGTCTCGCCAGTTCGAGGAAGCTCCGGGCGTGACTGATCACCCGCGCGCGATCGCCGTCGGCCAGCGCCTTGTGGTCGATCACATTGTTGCCGATGCCGACCACGGCCGCACCGGCCTTGAAGTAATCGAGCAGGTTGGCGGCCGAAACGCCGCCGGTCGGGTACAGGGGTATCTGAGGATAGATCGCATGCAGAGCGGCGAGGTGCGCGGGCCCGCCGGTCGCGGCCGGAAAAACCTTCACGACGGCCGCGCCTTCGCGCCACGCCGCCAGCACTTCGGTCGGGGTGAAACCGCCGAGCAGCGCCGCCCTGCCGGCATCGTTGGCCAGCTTGCCCATGCCCACTATCACGCACGGGGAAACCAGGTAGTCCGCCCCAGCTTTCAGGCAGGCCTTCGCGGTGTCGAGATCGAGCACGGTTCCGGCGCCGACCAGAAAATCCTCCCCGCTACGGCGACGCAGCGATGCGATGAGTTCGATTGCACCCGGTGTCGTCAGCGTCAGTTCGACGGTCTTGAATCCCGCCTCGACGAGACACTCGATGGCGGATTCCGCGCTTGGGCGCGTGGCCAGCCGCAATACCGGTATCACACGCAGTGCAAACAACTTTTCGGTTGTCGAATTCATGTTCTTCCGGTTGCAGAAGCCGCTTCCCTAGGTCGGCGCATTGCGCAACCCGACTGCGGCCGCAGGCGCGATTGTATGAGCAAAGCCGGCCTCTGAGTAGCACGCACTGCGGTCTCATCAAAAGCAGTGACGAGTGACCGGTGACAAGTTGAGCAAAGGCAGTGACGAGTGACGGGTAAAGTCTGGGTAAGAAAAGGGCCGCATCGCGGCCCCTTGCTTTTTTTCGGGCACTCGTCACTTGTCACTCGTCACTTATCACCTGTCACTCGTCACCGGTCACTCGTCACTGTTACTACCGTCTTCTCCCCCTCGACGGGAATTCGTGCGCTTCGTTGACTCGCAGCGGCTGCCCCTTGAATTCCTTGCCATTCAATCCGGCAATTGCAGCGAGCGAGTGATTGCGGCCAGGCATCTCGACGAAACCGAAACCTTTTCCGACACCGGAAAACAGCTCGCGCTTCACTTCCGTCGATTTCACCTCGCCGAAGGGCTTGA
>JBOIFZ010000111.1:0-3974 GCA_050741735.1 Burkholderiales bacterium | reverse complement strand
GGCGCCTTGGCCGGCTGCCCATGGCGCTTGACCTGCCGGGCGATGCCGGCGTGAACCAACGCGACTTCGCGCGACTCGCCTTCGATCGCGTCACCCAGGATCACCGGCGTGATGCCGGCCTTGCGCGCGACTTCCGCGGCCGCTTCGAGCGACATCTGCGGTGTCGCGACCATGTGCAACGCGGTCCTGGCCAGACGCGGGTCGCCGGGCTTCGGCGTTTCTTCGGTGGCGGCCCGCAGGTGGTTCACCACCGCCAGCGGTTCCGTTATTCGATACTTGTCGAGGATGGCGAGCGCGTCGGCAAACGTGGTCGGATCGGCCACAGTGGGACCGGAGGCGATGACCGCAGGATCGTCTCCGGGAATGTCGGAAATCGCCAGCGTCACCACCTTCGCCGGCGCGCAAGCGGCGGCAAGTCGCCCGCCCTTGACCGCGGACAGGTGTTTGCGCACGCAGTTCATCTCGGCGATGTTGGCGCCGCTTTTCAGCAGCGCCTTGTTGATCGCCTGCTTGTCGGTGAGAGTCAGTCCCGGCGCAGGCAGGGCGAGAAGGGCGGAGCCGCCGCCGGAAACCAGGAACAGCACCAGGTCATCGGCGGAGAGCCCCTGCACCATTTTCAAGATGCGTTCGGCGGCTTCCCGCCCCGCCAAGTCGGGCACCGGATGCGCGGCTTCGACCACCTCGATTTTCCGGGTGGGTGCGCTGTGGCCGTAACGGGTGACGACCAGCCCCGAGATTTCCCCTTTCCAGTGATCCTCCACGGCTCTGGCCATGCTCGCCGCCGCCTTGCCACAGCCGACCACGATGGTACGGCCTTTTGGCGGCTTCGGCAGATATGCCGGCAGCGACTTGTCCGGCAGCGCCGCCGCAATCGCCGCATCGAACATCTGCCGTAAAAGTAGTCTTGGATCCATTGTCTAAAAAAACCGTAACGCATTGACCACGAAGGACACGAAGGAACACGAAGGAAAAACGAAATACGGAACTCGTCAAAAGGCAATCGATGCAAATTGAGCAAATTTCCGTTGCGTCGTTGGCCAAGCGTTCGGTTCCCGCCGAACATCTTGTCTGTTCCCGTCTCTCTTGTATTTGAATTCCTTCGTGTTCCTTCGTGGTGAAAGCTGTTGACCTATTTTGATACTTGGTGATTGGCGAGAGCTTCGAGAGCCTTGACCATCGCGGAGTGATCCCATTTGCCGCCACCCTGCGCCTGGCAGGCGCTGAACAGTTCCTGCGCGGTGGCGGTGTTGGGCAGGCTCATCTTGAGCGCACGCGCGGAGGCGAGCGCGAGGTTCAGGTCCTTCTGGTGCAACTCGATGCGGAAGCCCGGATCGAAGGCGCGCTTGATCATGCGCTCGCCGTGCACTTCCAGCACCCGCGAGGACGCGAATCCGCCCATCAGCGCCTGGCGCACCTTGCCGGGATCCACGCCGGCCTTGGAGGCGAGCAGCAGCGCTTCGGCGACCGCTTCGATGTTGAGCGCGACAATGATCTGGTTGCAGACCTTACAGGTCTGGCCGGCGCCGACGTCGCCGACTAGGGTGATGTTCTTGCCCATCATCTCGAACAGGGGCTTGACCTTGGCAAAAACGGTTTCGTTGCCGCCGACCATGATGGTGAGCGTCGCGTTCCTGGCGCCGACCTCGCCGCCGGACACCGGGGCGTCCATGTACTCGGCGCCGGCCTTGCGGATGCGCTCGGCGAAGACCTTGGTCTCGATCGGCGAAATCGAGCTCATGTCCACCACGATCTTGCCGGCGAAAAGCCCTTCGGCGACGCCGTCCCTGCCGAACAGCGCCTTTTCCACGTCCGGCGTGTCCGGAACCATGGTGATGATGATCTCGGCTTTCTGCGCCACCTCCTTCGCGGTCGCACAGGCTTTACCGCCCGCCGCGGTCAATTCGGGCGCCACGCCGCTGCGGCTATACAGGTACAGCGTGTGCCCGCCCTTCATGAGATTGGCCGCCATGGGCTTGCCCATGATGCCCAGACCGATGAATCCAACACTGCTCATATTTCCTCCAGGTTCAAAATCTCACCACCAAGACACCAAGGCACAAAGTAAAAGCAAAGGAACAAAAGGGATACTTGTTCAGAGTAACCACGGCGGCGCGATGCGGATGAATTTACCCATCTCGACTGGTTCTTGCCTTTCTTGGTGTCTTCGTGCCTTGGTGGCAGGTGTTTTATCTTGCAGTCAAAGGAAAGGCGTGAGCCAGCCGAGGCCGGCTTCGGTGTTGCCCGCCGGCCGGTACTCGCAGCCAATCCAGCCCTTGTAGCCGATCCGGTCGAAGAAGCCGAACAGGAACGGATAGTTGATCTCGCCCGTTCCCGGCTCGTGGCGCCCCGGGGTGTCGGCGAGCTGCATGTGCGCGATCTTCGCCAGGTTCTTCTCGACAGTCGGCGCCAGATCACCCTCCATGATCTGCATGTGGTAGACGTCGTACTGGAAGTACAGGTTCGGCACGTTGGCGTAATGCATGAAGTCGAACGCCTGGTGCGAATAGTTCAGGTAGAAGCCGGGGATGTCGCGGGTGTTGATGGCCTCGATCAGCAGCTTCATGTTGTGCTTCGCCAGTTCCCCGCCCGCGAACTGCAGGTTGGCGATGTAGGTCGCGCGCATGGTCTCATCGCTGACCCCGCGCGGCTTGAGCCCGGCCATGCAGTGGATCTGCCCGCAGCCGAGCGCCCTGGCGTACTCGACCGCCCTGCCGATGTTCTCCTGGAACTGGCCGACCTTGGACGGATCGCAGGCCAGTCCCCGGTCGCCGGCCGCCCAGTCGCCGGGCGGCATGTTGAACAGGATCATCTGCAGCTTGTGCTTGTCTAGCTGCTCCTTGATTTGCGCGGCCGGAAATTCGTAAGGGAACAGGAACTCGACCCCGCGAAATCCGGCTCTCGCGGCGGCGCCGAAACGCTCCAAAAACGGCACCTCGTTGAACATCATGGAGAGGTTGGCATTGAACTGCGGCATGGGTCCTCCCTGGACTTTTTTTGGAATGGGCTGTCGGCAGCGGCAATTATAGCCGCGCGCAGGGCGTGCGCCCGAGCGCGGCTATAATCTGCAGGACAGATGGCCCTAAAGCGAGATCATCGATGAAATTCAAGGGAACCGAGACCTACGTCGCCACCGACGACCTGATGATGGCGGTGAACGCCGCCGTCACGCTGGAGCGCCCGTTGCTGATCAAGGGCGAGCCGGGCACCGGCAAGACCATGCTGGCGATCGAGATGGCGAAGGCGCTGGAACGGCCGTTGTACCAGTGGCACGTTAAATCCACCTCCAAGGCGCAGCAGGGACTGTACGAATACGACGCGGTGTCCCGGCTGCGCGATTCCCAACTGGGCGACGGGCGCGTGCACGACATCGCCAACTACATCGTCAGGGGACCGCTGTGGGACGCCTTCGAGTCAGACCGTCCCGCCGTGCTGCTGATCGACGAGGTGGACAAGGCCGACATCGAGTTCCCCAACGACCTGCTGCGCGAGCTCGACCGCATGGAGTTCTACGTCTACGAGACCCAGAAGCTGATCAAGGCCAGGCACCGGCCGGCGATTCTCATCACCAGCAACAACGAGAAGGAACTTCCGGACGCCTTTCTGCGCCGCTGCTTCTTCCACTACATCAAGTTTCCGGACAGGAAAATCATGGAACGCATCGTCGACGTGCACTTCCCGAACCTCAAGAAGTCGCTGCTGCGCGAGGCGCTGGAGGTGTTCTTCGAGATCCGCGAAGTGCCCGGACTGAAGAAAAAGCCGTCCACGTCCGAGCTGCTGGACTGGCTGAAGCTGCTGATGGCCGAGGACATCTCCCCCGAGACGCTGCGCGGCCAGGATCAGGCCAAGATCATCCCGCCGCTCGCCGGCGCGCTGCTCAAGAACGAGCAGGACGTACACCTCTTCGAACGGCTGGTTTTCATGTCCCGCCGTGCGCGTTAAAGCGAAACGCGTTTACCACGAAGGACACGAAGGAA
>JBOIFZ010000110.1:0-4314 GCA_050741735.1 Burkholderiales bacterium | reverse complement strand
TCATCGCGATTTAACAGGAGAACGCAAAGTGAATTTTCTTATATGTGCCGCGACTCTGCTCGCGGTTTTGACACACGACCAAGGCGTAGACAAGGACGCTGTGTGTGCGACCTGGGCCAAGAACGCGACCATTGGGGGCTCGCACGCTATGATGGGACACGCGCGCAGCATCATCCCCCTCACGCAGAGCGACATCATCGAGCTGGTGGAGCACCACGAGCTGTTGAAGGTGGACGGCATCCCGGTACTCCTCGAGGACTATGAGACCCCGGATGGCAAGGCGTTTCTCGAGGACAGCGTTATGTACGGCTATGACTTCGTCAAGCGGACCCCGCAAGACCAGTTGCCCGAGTCGGCCGAGCAGGCGTTCGAAGTGTTTCTCGGAATCTGCCGCGAGGAAGATCGCCTAGTAAGCCGGTAAGACACGCACACCGGCAGCACATCTCAGGAGGGGCCGGCGCCCGCCGGCCCCTGAAGCGTTACTTCCTTGTGATCACGACTTCGAGGTACTCGCCGGGGACGACGAGCGAGCTTGATCCGGCGACGTTCAGGCCTTCGAGCAGCGCTGTAATGTCTTCGGTCAATCTTGCCTGGCGGGCAGGATCCAGCGCCGCGTAAGCCTTGTGCGTTGGTCCGTAGAAGTTGCGGAACACCTCGATCCAGTGCGCGGCGGATCGGTAACGGAAATTGAAGTCCCGTCGCACACAGCGAATGTCGATCGCTTCCGGGCCGAACAGTTCGACGATCCTCGGCTCGGAGCCCCACAGCGCAGGGGATTTCGTGCCTGCCGGCGGCGGGACGTAGGCACCGATCACGCGAAAGAGCTGGCCGATAAAACCTTCCGGCGTCCAGTTCGCCATGCCGATGCGGCCACCACTTCGAACCACGCGCATCAACTCGTGCGCGGCCTTGTGGTGTTCGGGCGTAAACATCGCACCGAACGTGGACAGCACTACGTCGAAGGATCCAGCGTCGAACGGCAACGCCTCGGCATCCGCCACCTTGAACTGGACCTCCAGTCCCTCGGCCTTTGCCCGCGCGGCGCCCTTCTCAAGCAGATGCGTCACGTAGTCGGTCGAAGTCACACGCGCAAAACGCCGCGCTGCAGCCAAGGTGGCGTTGCCATTGCCCGCGGCAACGTCCAAAACCGCTTCACCGGCGCGCACGTCGACCGCTTCCGCCAGCAATTCGCCGACAATTTGGAGGGTAGTACCGATGATCGCGAAGTCGCCGCTGGCCCAGGTGGCCTGCTGGCGTTGCTTGATCGCGCTGAAATCAACATTGGCAGCGACAGCGGCTGCCGCCGTTGTCGAGGTGTGTGGAATGACGGCACTCAGTTCAAGACTCACGTGGATTCTCCTGATGATTGATGGAAAAAGACCGGTGTGGGATCCAACTCTGTTGGCCGTCGGGGTGTTACCGCGACCTGCCCGGCCATGGCAGGAGCAATCCGACCTGTTCCCGATAGCGGCGATAGCGGTCCTCGAACTGCGCGATCAGATCACGCTCTTCGAAGTAGACGCCGATCAGAATGTAGCCAGCGGTCGCCACGGCAAAAAGAAGATGGCCCGCGGTCATGTGCGGCGTCGCCCAGAAGCCGAGCAGGAATCCGAGATAAATCGGATATCGCTCGGGCACAGGTGTGACAAGGTGCCCCACATCGCCGGCTCGCGCATCGTCGCGAGCGCTTTTGCTGCCAGGGCCTCGGGTGTGAGCGGGCGGCCGTCGTTCGCCGGCCGGCGAAATGCCTCATCCAGGATCGTCGCCCCGGTCTCGCCGGGATCCGCGCCGGCGAGCAGCCGTGGCGGGTCGGTACGCTCGGGCTGCAGTGCGCTAGCCGTTGTTCTATTCATGGTCGACCAAACGTTTCATGCGATCGTTCAACATGCAGGCGTGGTCCGCCCATGCGGGTCCCTGGTGCATGCTCAGGGCGGAGAAATCGGTCGGTGCAAGCATTGGGGAGATGCTCCTTGTAAGCTCGAAACCGCGGGACCACCCGGCTGCGAATGAATTGTTGAAGAGCGATTTCAAAAGATCGGATTCCAGCATGCGTGGCCCCCAGGTTGTCCTTGCGAAAGCCGTTGGTGACTGACTGTGGCGACATTGTTCCGGGGTGGATTCAATGCACCATTGCCATCGGCGCGTCGGCCTTGACGGGCACGGCGTAGGTCAGCGGCGCGAGCGCTGCCTGGATGCGCGTCATCTGGGCTTTACTGATCAGGGCACTCAGTATCTTCTGGAAGCGCGGTTCCATCACGCCCGAGACGATGAACTGCCATCGATAGGCTTTCAGCACCGGGCATTGGTCTGCGTGGCGCGTGCGTCATCGGCGGCCAGGCCTGTCACGCCCAGGAAGTACGCGGCGTCGGATTTGGCTTGCGCTTGCAGGATGCCGTCTACGCCGCCGACGAGGGCGATGAGATCATCGACCACGGCATCCCGCGCCGCGTCCGATGTCAATTTTTTGTCCTCGCGCACCCATTCCAGCTCGTCGACGATCGCGTGTTGCGACTCTTCCTTCCAGTGGAACAGGAACACGTCCTTGAACAGGTTCGACAGGCCGTCGTCGTCGGCGATGCTCGCGCGGTAATGTGCCTGCGTGAACAACTCGATGTGGCAGGTCAGCGCCAGCACGGCCCAGGTGCTCTTGCCGAGCACGAACGAAGCGACATCATTGGGCGCGACGTCGAAGCGATACCCGGGTGGCATGCGATCGGCGGCCAGCTTTTCGATGCGGCGGAACAACTCCTGGTGTTTCAATTCCTCGTCCGTGAACCGCACGATCGCTTCGAGCGCGGTCTGGTCGCCCAGCCAGTGGTCGCGGCTGATCTCCAGCATCTTGGCGCCGATGAAGCGCTCGACCAGACCGAACATGTTGGCGTAGGTGCGGCCCTGCACCTGGCTCAGAAAGCATTTTTCTTGCGGACTCAAAAAAGCCAATTCATTGATGAACGACAGGCCATCGGGCAGGAACTTGTGGCGGAAGTCGAATTCGCGGCCTTGAATGACGTCACGGTCGATGTCCCAGCGGATCCGCTTCGAGGCTTCGATGCACCTCGCGTAGCGCTGATGGTCTGACAAGGTTTGAGCGGTTTGCATGGTGGTTCCTTTTTGTCGGTTTGATGGAAATCGTTTTGCTGCTCTCACTGCGGAATTCACCTGCGAATTCCGTCGGTGACTTTCAGCGGCACCATTGTTCCGGGAGAGTTGCGTTGACGATTCACCACGCGTCCGGCAAACTTGACCGGGCGTCCGCGATTGATCGTTCGACTTGATCGCGCGTCCACGCTACCTGATCAATCGTCCACCGATCGGTCCATGCCATGAGCCGGGATACGCTTTCTGACCTGTTGCGCGGTGTGCGCCTGCGAGGCGCGGTGTTTTTCTACATCAGCTTTCGCGACCAGTGGTCGGCCGAGAGTCTTGCGGCAAAGCAGATCGCCGGCGGGGTGATGCCCGGTTGCGAACATGTCATGGAGTACCACTTGCTCGCGAAGGGCAGCGGCTGGGCCGCGGTTTCCGGTCTTCCTCCGGTGAGACTCTCCGCAGGCGATATCGTGATGTTTCCGCACGGGGATCGTAACGTCGTCTCGAGCGCGCCCGGCCTCGAGCCCATCCCCGCCAGCGCCGAATGGGTGTGCGCCCGTCGTGATGATCCCAAGCCGGTGCCCATTGCTTTTCACCATGGGATCCGGGAACCGGGCGTATTGATTCCCGTAGCGGACGCCGATGCGATCCTCGTGTGTGGGTTCCTTGGCTGCGATCTGCGGCCGTTCAATCCTCTGATCGCGGCGCTGCCTCGTATGCTGCATCTGCCGGCATCGCGCGCGGGTGACTGGGTCGCTCGTGTGATCGACCAGGCGGTGGATGAATCCAACAACAGGCGGCCCGGCGGCGATGCCGTGCTCGAAAGACTCTCCGAGATGATGTTCGTCGATGCGGCCCGCCGCTATCTCGATAGCCTGCCAGAGGATGCGACCGGGTGGCTCGCGGGACTTCGTGACCGTTACGTCGGCAAGGCGCTCGCGCTCATGCACGAACGTCCCGATCACGCGTGGAGCGTCGATGATCTCGCCCGCGAGGTCGGCTTGTCGCGTTCCGCGCTCCATGAGCGGTTCGTGCAATACCTCGGACAGCCGCCGATGCAGTATCTTGCCAGTTGGCGCATCCAGCTCGGCGCGCGACTGTTGCGCGAATCGAATCGCAATGTTGCGACGATTGCGCTCGATGTCGGCTACGATTCCGAAGCCGCGTTCTCGCGCGCGTTCAAGCGGATGGTAAGCATGCCGCCGGCCGCCTGGCGCAAAGCTCAGG
>JBOIFZ010000109.1:0-2079 GCA_050741735.1 Burkholderiales bacterium | reverse complement strand
TGATCTTCTTTTCCATGTACCAGTCCACGATCTTCGGCACGTCGGTGCGGCCGCGCGCGCCGCCGAAGGCCGTTCCCTTCCAGACGCGGCCGGTTACCAGCTGGAACGGCCGGGTCGCGATTTCCGCACCGGCAGGCGCGACGCCGATGATCACCGACACGCCCCAGCCCTTGTGGCAGCATTCCAGCGCCTGGCGCATGACTTTCACGTTGCCGATGCATTCGAAACTGTAGTCGGCCCCGCCTTTGGTCAGGTTCACCAGATACGGCACCAGTTCGTTCTCCGCCATGTCCTTCGGATTCACGAAGTGCGTCATGCCGAATTTCTCGGCGAGCGCCCGCCGCTTCGGATTCAGGTCCACGCCGACGATCATGTTGGCGCCGGCCATGCGCGCGCCCTGCACCACGTTGAGCCCAATGCCGCCGAGGCCGAACACCACCACGTTGGCGCCCGGCTCGACTTTCGCGGTGTTGATCACCGCGCCGATGCCGGTGGTTACTCCGCAGCCGATGTAGCAGACCTTGTCGAACGGCGCGTCCTCGCGGATCTTCGCCAACGCGATTTCCGGCACGACGGTGTATTTGGAGAATGTCGATGTGCCCATGTAGTGGTGCAGTTTCTTCCCGCCGAGCGAGAAGCGGCTGGTGCCGTCGGGCATCAGGCCCTGTCCCTGGGTGACGCGAATGGACTGGCACAGGTTGGTCTTGTGCGAAACGCAGTACTCGCACTCGCGGCACTCGGGGACGTACAGCGGGATGACATGGTCGCCCTTCTTCAGGCTCTTCACGCCCGGCCCGACATCCACGACCACGCCCGCGCCTTCATGCCCGAGGATGGACGGGAACAGCCCTTCCGCGTCGGCGCCGGACAGCGTGTATTCGTCGGTGTGGCAGATTCCGGTGGCCTTGATTTCGACCAGCGCTTCTCCGGCCTTCGGGCCCTCGAGCTGCACCGTTTCGATGGCGAGCGGCGCGCCCGCCTTGTGCGCAACCGCTGCGCGGACATCCATGGCCTCTTCTCCAGATGAATTTTTCTTTATCGGAAGCGCTTAACGCAGAGGTCGCAGAGGATTCTTTTCTATACCCCCTTGAGGGGTACGCAGAGGAAAAACAAAAACGAGGAAAAGAAAATTGGGGTTAAAAACGGGCCGATTTTTCTTGACCCGCTGCCGCCAATTCCAACTTTGGTGAATCGTTCGCCAATTAGGGGTTCTAACTCTCGAATGCTTTTTTTCTCTTGCCTTTCCTCTGCGCCCTCTGCGTTGAGCGCTTGTTATCGTTCAGGTCGCTGTCTTGACCTCGAAGAACCGGTTGCGCAGTACGGTCTGGTTCTCGTAGATCGAGCCCTGCGCCAGCGCCGGCGGCAGCGGCATGCGCACCGGCACTTTCTCGACGCGCGGATCGAGGGTCGGCTCGCCGCACAACATGCGGCTGTTGAGCTCGTCGAGATCCTTGAAATTCACCAGCGGCCAGGCGTCGGCCGCCGCGCATTCGTACAGCAGCAGATTGCGCGGCCGATCGGAAGTGTTCTGCGCCGAACCGTGCACCAGGCGCACGTGATGGAAAGAGCAGGTGCCGGCCTTGCCGGTGCAGGCAACCGCCTTCGCGTAATCGAGGTCCGGGGTCCTGGTGGGATCCATGGCGCCGACAAAACGCCCGTCGAGATGATGGTCCCAGACCTTGTTCACCCGATGCGTACCAGGCATCACCAGCATCGGGCCGTTCGCGACTGCGACGTCATCGAGCATCACTCCGATGGCGAGGATGTCATCGTTGGTGTGCGGATAGAACGCCCAGTCCTGATGCCACTCCACCGGCGAGCCATACTTGGGTGCCTTGATGTTGAGCTTCGAGCCATGCAGCCGCACGTTCGGTCCGAGCAGCGCCTTCACGACGGCCAGCATGTTCGAGTGCCTGACTACCTCCCAGAACAACGGTTCCACCTTGTGCGGGGTTTTGATGCGCCGCACACGGGGATTCTCCGGGGTGTGCGTGGGTTCCAGATCATAAACGTCATTGTGGGCGGTGACGCCGGCCGCCTTGGCAACAAGTCCGGCGATGACCTGGCGGATCCGGTCAA
>JBOIFZ010000108.1:0-4474 GCA_050741735.1 Burkholderiales bacterium | reverse complement strand
TCCCGGGGTAACTGCGCGAGCCAGCCCCTGGCCTGCCCCGCCAGCGCGACGACCTCACCCCAGCGCGGCGGTATCCAGGTATCGCTGCCGTAGATGAAGCGGTCGGGATACTTCAGAAACAAGGCCTTCCACTGCGGATCCAGCGCGCCGCTGCCCGCCACGACATCGCGATAGGAAAGATCCGCCCACAGCGCCGGATAACGCGCGAGCCAGCGGTCTATGGTCTCCGGCGGCGTGCTCATTCCCGCGTGCGCCCAGACGATGCGCGCCCCGGGATTGAACGAAAACAGCTTTTCGATCGCGGCAGCGTCCGAATGCGCGTGCAGCCATAGGTTGCGCGCCACGGCGATGTACACGATCTTGCGGATTACCGGTGTGTCGGCTTCATCCCCGTCAAGATGGAACTCGCCGATGCCGCGATAAATTCCTCGCTTGAGTTCCTCCTCAATGAAGGTCACGGTTTCGGGGTCGCGGTACCAGTTCGCGCGCTCCACCGCCCAAGTCTCGAAATCGCGGGTCTTGCGATAAGGCCGCAGTTCGGCAATGAAGCGCTCCGGGTACAGCTTGTGGAGCTGGATGGTGCCGTCGTTCGGAGTGCTGGACAGCAGCGCCCGGCCGATTCCGGCCTCATCCAGGATCGCGATCGCTTTCTCCGGCGGATACTGTTGCGGCGAACCGACGCTGTAGTGGATATGCCCGTCGAACAGCCGCAGCCTGTCCTGTGCCCCCGACCCAATTGGCAGCAGCGCGAGGGCCACCGCCAATGACACTCCGGCCAGACCGTACCAGCACCGGCGCCTTTGCACATGCATCGTTTGTCCTCCCGAAGCGGCTGCAGGGACTGCAAGCCTACACCGCGCTCATGCGCGCGAACAACACTGGGAATTGCGGTTACCGCGGCCTACCATGACAGCGGGCAGGGGCTGACGCGGTGTTGTCCCCCCGGTATCAGACAACCTTCGAAAGGACAAACAATGAGCCTGATTTCCGAGTTCAAGGAGTTCGCGATCAAAGGCAACATGATCGACATGGCGGTCGGCATCATCATCGGCGCCGCGTTCGGCAAGGTGGTGGACTCGCTGGTGAAGGACATCATCATGCCGCCGATCGGCATGCTGCTGGGCGGCGTGGATTTCCGGCAGTTGTACGTCAATCTCGGATCCGGGACCTATGAGACGCTGGAGGCAGCGCAGGCAGCCGGTGCGCCGTTGTTGAAGTACGGCGCCTTCATCAGCACGCTGGTGGATTTCCTGATCGTTGCGTGGGCAATCTTCATTGCGGTCAAAGCAATGAACCGGGTGCGTACTTTCGGAGTCAAACCGCAGGCATAGCCGCGGCAACCAGCCGCCGGTCAACCGGTTGCCTGGTGGCGCGTTTCACGCCGGTTTTTCTCCCGCTCCGGCGGGGTCGGCGTGATCCCGTAGCCCGAAAAGATCGAGAACTCCGGCGCGCCGGGCTGGTCTGAAGTGTCGTGAATTTCAGATTCGCACAACACGGGCGTACCGCCCGCGTTGCATTTCAGGAGGTCACGATGCTTACCAGCAACACTGTCAGACGCCTTGCCATCGCCGGGGTTCTCCCGGCGCTGATCGCAGCTTATTACGCCGTTGCCTTGCCGGGCACGCCGCCCGCCCATGCCGGCGCGCAGAACGGCGCAACGCAGAACACCGCGGCGGCAACGCAGAAAATGCTCCCCGATTTCACCCGGATCGTCGAACAGAACGGTCCGGCGGTGGTCAACGTAAGCGCGTCGCGTAAAGCACCGGCCGGCGTTCAGGCGCCGTTCCAGGGCGTCCCGGAAGACGACCCGATGTTCGAGTTCTTCCGCCGCTTCGGGCCGCCCCAGCAGCAAGGGGAACAACCGATGCAACGCGGCCAGGGCTCCGGTTTCATCGTCAGCGCCGACGGCGTCATTCTCACCAATGCCCACGTGGCCGCCGACGCCACCGACATCGTCGTCAAACTCACCGACAAGCGCGAGTTCGACGCCAAGGTGATCGGCGTGGATCGGCGCTCCGACATCGCGGTGCTGAAGATCGAGGCGAAGAATCTGCCGGTCGTGAAAATCGGCGACCCCGCACACCTCAAAGTGGGCGAGTGGGTTGCGGCCATCGGTTCGCCGTTCGGCCTGGAGAACACGGTCACCTCGGGCATCGTCAGCGCCAAGGCGCGCGTGTTGCCGGACGAGAACTATGTGCCGTTCATTCAGACCGACGTTGCGGTCAACCCCGGCAATTCCGGCGGCCCGCTGTTCAACATGAACGGCGAAGTAGTCGGCATCAATTCGCAGATCTTCAGCCGCACCGGCGGATACATGGGGCTGTCTTTCGCCATCCCGATCGACGTGGCGATGAGCATCAAGGATCAGCTGGTACAGAACGGCAAGGTCACGCGCGGCCGCATCGGCGTGCAGATCCAGGAAGTGAACCAGGCGCTGGCCAACTCCTTCGGCCTGCCCAAACCGCAGGGTGCGCTGGTCAACGCGGTGGAGCCGGGCAGTCCCGCCGACAAAGCCGGATTGAAATCGGGCGACGTGGTGCTGGGCGTCAACGGCAAGGAAATCGACCAGTTGTCAGAGCTGACGAGCGCGATCGCCGGCATCAAGCCGGGCACCAATGCACGCCTTCAGGTGTGGCGTAACGGAGGCCGCCAGGACATCAATGTGACGGTCGGTGAACTTTCCGAGCAGAAAGTAGCCACGCTCGAGGCCGGCGAGCCCGGCAATGCCGCCAGCCTCGGGCTGACGGTACGCGAGCTTGCACCGGAGGAACGCGCGAAACTGAAAACCGACGGCGGGCTGGTGGTGCAGAACACCTCCGGCGCTGCGGCGCGTGCCGGCATTCAGGCCGGCGACGTGATTCTGGCGTTGAACGACACGCCGGTTAAATCCGTCGAGCAACTGAAGCAACTAGTGAAGAAGTCATCCAAGACCGTAGCGCTGCTGGTCCAGCGCGATCAGACACGGATCTACGTGCCGGTGCAGATCGGCTGAAAGGGCTGAAAGCACAGAGCAACTGATACCACGGAGGGCGTGGTGAGAGCTTATCGGACCTTACGCACGGCCTGACACGCCGACGCCCTCGATCGTGACTTGCTTCCCGGCGGCTCACTCAAAACCTGGCGGCGGCTCGAAGCCCCCGGCCACGTCGGCCAGCAATTTCGCGAACTCAATGCAGCTGCGATCCTCGAAATACGGACCGATGATCTGCATTCCCAACGGCATTCCGCCAGGCGAACGTCCGATCGGCGCGGCGGTCGCCGGCAGGTAGGCCAGCGTGGCCAGTGAAATCCAGGCGAGTTGCTCCCAATACCAGCGGCGCCGGCCGTTGACGACAATGGTGCGCGCGATCAGGTCTTCGCTGTGATCGTGCGCAAACGCGCACACCGGCCCGACCGGGCAGAGCAGCACGTCGAAGCGCTCGAAGAAAGCGCGCCACCTGGCCCGAATGACCTCGCGCTTCTCATTCAGCCGCAACCACTCGCGGTGCCCGGCGCCGCTGTAACGCGCAAGCCGGCCGTGCACGCTGTCCGGATCGGCACCGCGGCCGGCTTCCTGCACGCGTGCGAAAGCCTTGTCGCTGAGCTGCGCGGTTGTAGCCGGCCACAGCAGCCTAAGGTAATCTTCGAAGTTCTCCACCAGCGTAATTCCGGGCCGGGCGGCTTCGTCCATTTTCACCCCTGCCTTTCGCAATGCCTGCACCGCCTGATGAATCGCCGCCCTTACCTCGTCGTCGATCGGAAGCGCCGGATCGTCCAGCCACAGCGCCACCCGAAAATCCCGCAACCGTCTGGCGCGCGGTTCCAGCAGGACGGGTTCCCAGCCCGCGACCACCGGGCCGTCGGCATCGACGAGGACGCCGAGCTGCAACTCCAGATCCTCGGCCGAACGCGCGATCGGCCCCGCCACCGCCATGTCGGGTGCCGACAGCGAGCCCGGTGGCGGCGGGACGTGGCCGCGCAAAGGAACGACCCCGTACGAGGGTTTGTGACCGTAGACACCGCAAAAATGCGCCGGGATGCGGATCGAGCCGCCGATGTCGCTGCCCAGTTCGAAGGCCGTCAATCCGGCAGCGACCGCGGCCGTGGCGCCACCCGATGAGCCACCGCAGGTGCGCGAGGCATCCCAGGGATTGTTGGTGGCGCCAAAAAGAACGTTGTAGCTCTGCAGATCGCCGGCGTGGATTGGGACGTTGGTCTTGCCGAAGACAAGTGCTCCCGCATCTTCCAGCCGCTGCACCGCGTCCGCATTCACCGCCGGCACATGCTTCGAATAAATCGGCGCGCCGCAGGTGGTGCGCAGGCCCGCGGTCTCGAAACTGTCCTTGATGGTGGCCGGCAGGCCGTGCAGCGCATCGGCTGCGCCCCCTCCGTCGCGGCGCGCATCTGCCGCATCGGCGCTACTGCGAGCGTGCGCGGCATCGAGGGTCACGACGGCGTTGAGTCCCGGATTGTGGCGCTCGATCCGCTGCAGATA
>JBOIFZ010000107.1:0-22422 GCA_050741735.1 Burkholderiales bacterium | reverse complement strand
GGCGCTGGCCGCAGACGTAGGCAATGTCCTCGGCGGCGGCTCCGATTACGCCATCGCACCGGGCAAGCCGGCAAAATTCTCCGGCAAGGTTTCCGAGTGGCCTGTGCCCACGCCCGAGTTTGCGCGCGACCCTGCCCCCGGGCCGGACGGCGACATCTACATCGCGGTCATGCATGGCAACAAGATCGCGCATTTCGACGTCGAAAGGCAGACATTCAATGAATGGGATCTGCCGGCGGGCGCCCGGCCACACGGACTGCTGGTGGATGCGCACGGCATCGTCTGGTACACCGGCAACGGCAACGGAACAATCGGCCGACTCGACCCGAAGACCGGCAAGGTCACCGAATACAAGGCGCCCTCGGGCGGCGATCCGCACACGCTGGTCACGGACGGCAAGGGCATCATCTGGTTCACGGTGCAGGGCGGCGGACGCATCGGCAGGCTCGACACCGGGACCGGGAAGATAACCGAGTACCAAAGCAGCGGCCGCCCCTACGGCATCGCGCTCGACAAAGCCGGCAACGTCTGGTTCTGCCGCATGAGCGCGGACGCGCTCGGCAAACTCGACCCTGCAACGGGAAAAATCGCGCAGCTCGCAACCGGCGATGGGAGTCAGCCCCGGCGCATGGCGACCGCGCCCGACGGCTCCTTATGGGTGACGCTCTACGGCAATGGCAAGCTGGTCAAGGTCGATCCGGCTACCTCGAAGATCGTCAGGGAATACGATCTCCCGGCGGGCAGGGGAGGCGGGCCCTATGCCGTAACGATAGACGGCGCGGGAACGGTCTGGGTCAACGAGATCAACGCCGATACCGTGGTGCGCCTCGATCCGGCAACCGGCGACATGAAAGCGGTGAAGCTGCCGTCGAAGAATGCCGGCATCCGCAAGATGATCGTCGATGCCCGCGGTCGGCTGTGGTACATGGGCTCTCACAACGGCCGCCTTGGCGTCGTGGAATAACGAAATTCTACTGGCCACAGAGGGCACAGAGAACACAGAGAAACCCAATGGACGAAATGTTTTCAATACCTGAGAGGCGAAAGTAAAAACAGGGTCAGCCGAAGTAAACGCCGCTTTCCAGGCGCTCCTGGCGTCCTGGTAGCAAGGAGTTTTTCCCTCTGTGTTCTCTGTGTCCTCTGTGGCAAGAATGATTCAGGATTTATCGCCGGACATGGCGAGCATCAGTTCGTTGAGGCGTTTGACGAATCCGGCCGGATCGTCGAGTTGCCCTCCTTCGGCAAGCAGCGCCTGATTGAACAGGATGTGGCTCCAGTCGCCGAAACGCGCCTCGTCGGACTCGTACTTCAGGCGTTGCACCAGAGGATGGTGCGGGTTGATCTCCAGCACCGGCTTGCTTCCGGGCACCTTCTGGCCGGCGGCCTTGAGCATGCGCTCGAGGTTGGCGCTCATGCCGCGCTGGTCCGACACCAGGCAGGCCGGCGAGGATGTCAGCCGGAAGGTCAGGCGTACATCCTGCACCCGGGCATCCAGTGTTTTCTTTATTTTCTCGACCAGGTCCTTGTATTCGCCGGCTTCCTTTTCCTGTTCCTTCTTCTCCTCGTCGGCGAGCTTGCCCAGATCGAGATCGCCCTTGGCCACCGATTGAAGCGGCTTGCCTTCGAATTCGGTGAGATTGGAGACCACCCATTCGTCCACCCGGTCGGAAAGAAGCAGCGCTTCGATACCCTTCCTGCGGAAGATTTCCAGATGCGGGCTGTTCTTCGCCGTGGCCAGGCTGTCGGCGGTGATGTAGTAGATCTTGTCCTGGCCTTCCTTCATCCGCGACAGGTAGTCGGCGAGCGAGACGGTTTGCTCGTCGGTGTCGCCGTGAGTCGATGCAAAGCGCAGCAGCCTGGCGATGCGTTCCCTGTTCGCCCAGTCTTCGCCCGTCCCCTCCTTGAACACGCGGCCGAATTCCTTCCAGAAGCGCGCGTACTTCTCCTTCTGGTTCTCCGCGAGATCTTCGAGCAGACCGAGCACCTTGTTGACGCAGCCCTTGCGGATCACCTCGACGTCCTTCGATTCCTGCAGGATTTCGCGCGAGACGTTGAGCGGCAAGTCGTTGGAATCGACCACTCCGCGCACGAACCGCAAGTACGCCGGGATCAGTTGCTCGGCATCGTCCATGATGAACACGCGCCGCACGTAGAGCTTGATGCCGTGGCGATGCTCGCGATCCCACAAATCGAAGGGTGCGTGCGCCGGCAGGTATAGCAACTGGGTGTATTCGGACTTGCCCTCGACTCTTGCGTGCACCCAGGCCAGGGGCGGCTCGAAGTCATGGGCAACGTGCTTGTAGACCTCCTGGTAATGCTCTTCGCTGATCTCGGACTTGGGGCGCGCCCACAGCGCGGAAGCCTGGTTGACCTTTTCGTCATCGTCTTTGACGACGTTCTCGCCCTTTTCCTGGCTCCACTCCTCTTTTTTCATCAGGATGGGCAGCGTGATATGGTCGGAATACTTGCGGACGATGGAACGCAAACGGAAGCCATCCAGCAGTTCGTCCTCGCCTGCCCGCAGATGCAGCGTCACGTCGGTGCCGCGGCCATCCTTTTGCACGGTCTCGATGGTGTAGTCGCCCTCGCCGGACGATTCCCAGCGCACGCCGTGTTCCTTGCCCGGGCCGGCGCGGCGGGTAACCAGCGTGACCTTGTCCGCGACGATGAAAGAGGAATAGAAGCCCACGCCGAACTGACCGATCAGGTGGGCGTCCCTGGCCTGATCGCCGGTCAGGCGATCGAAGAACTCGCGGGTGCCGGACTTGGCGATGGTGCCGATGTTGTCGATGACCTCCTGGCGGGACATTCCGATGCCGTTGTCGGAAATGGTGAGGTTACGCGCCGCCTTGTCGTACCAGACCCGTATGCGGAGGTCGGGATCGGCCTCGAACAGCCCCGGATCGGTCAACGCCTCGAAGCGCAGCTTGTCGCAGGCATCCGAGGCGTTGGAAATCTGTTCGCGCAGGAAAATCTCTTTGTTGCTGTACAAGGAGTGGATCATCAAACCGAGCAGTTGCTTGACTTCGGTCTGGAAGTCCAGCGTTTCTTTGGCGGCTGCTTCGGCCATGGCGGGATTCCCCTTCGAAGCAAGCAACGACTACTTTGCGGCGGGGCGGGTTTCGGTATCCAGCGGGTTCCTGGCCATCGCAGCCAGCAGTTTCCGGACCGCGTCGCCCTCGATGAGACTCTTGAGTCCGACGTAGTCGACCTTGCCGGAAGCAAGCAGCGGGATCTCGCGCAGCGGCACGATGCGGCGCGCCACCGAAAGATCGTGCGTGCCCAGCTCCTTAACCGCCACCAGCAGTTGGGCGCGGGTGAGTTGCGCATCGGTGGTAATCAGCACTGTGGACTCGCCGCCGAAATCCTGGAGCGTCAGCACCGCGGCATGATGGTGCTCGGGCGAAGCTTCGCGCGCCACGTGCTCGATCATGTCCAGCGACACCATTTCGCCGGCGATCTTGGCGAAGCGTTTCACCCGACCCGAGATGCTGAGCATGCCGTCGTGGTCCACTTCAACGACGTCGCCAGTGTCGTACCAGCCTTCGCCCACGCTCGACTTGGGCGCCTCGATGACACCTGGATTGGCATAGCGGTAGTAGCCCAGCATCAGGTTCGGCCCGCGAATGTGCAGCACGCCGCCCTTGTCGATGCCGTCCATGGGTTCGATCTGGTAGTCGATTCCGGGCAGGAATCGCCCCACCGCACCGCGGCGGTAAGCGGACGGCGTGGCCAGAGAAATCACCGGCGCGCATTCGGTCGATCCATATCCTTCAAGGACGCGCAACCCGAATTTCTCCATCCACACCCTTGAGACTTCGGGCGAAAGCCTTTCGCCTCCGGAGATCACGTAGCGCAACCGGCAGAAGTCCATCGGGTTGGCATAGCGTGCGTAGAACGACAGAAAGGTGCTGGTGCCGAACAGGATGGTGCAATCGCGCCGGTACGCAATCTCGGGAATGGCGCGGTAGCGCAGCGGCGAAATGAAGAGGTACAGCCGCGTGCCGGTGAAAAGCGGCAGCATGACGCCGGCGGTAAAACTGTAGGCGTGGTACAGCGGCAGCGGGTTCAGGATCTTGTCTTCGGGCGAGAAGTCGAACACCGCGCGCATCTGCGCCACGTTGGCAACGATGGCATGGTGCGACAGCACCACCCCTTTGGGCCGGTCTTCCGAGCCGGAAGTGAACAATACTACCGCGGGATCGAGCGTGGACTGCCTGGCACACACCAGTCGCGGAAAGTGCAGTGCGAAACCGATCAGCCACAATTTGTCGCGCCAGCCGAACCGGCCGCGCAGGTCCTCGAGATAGATTATGTTGCAGCCGGCAAGCGCATCCAGCAGCGAATGCAGACGCGCCTGTTCGATGAACTTGCGCGAAGCGATCACGGTGCGCACGCCGGCCGCAACCCGCGCGCTTTCCACCCCCAGCGGGCCCGCCGTGTAGTTGAAAATGGCCGGCACACGCCCGGCGGCCGACAGACCCATCACCACGCCCACCGCCGGGACCACGTTCGGCAGCAGCACGCCGACGTTCTCGCCCTCGCTGGTAAAACGCTTGAGCATCCGCGACAGCGCCAGGCTCATGCGCAGCATCTGGCCGTAAGTCTGCGGCTCCTCATTCTGATCTTCTATCAGCACCGCGGCGCGTCCGTGCGCCGCGACCGCATCGAGAAAGCACTCGAACAGCGGTTTGCAGGCGTGCGACTGCAGCGCCATGGTCTGCATGATCGCGGTGAGCCTGCGGGTTGCGAAGGCGCGCCGCCGGCGCGCGCTTCCGGCGGCACCGCCGTCTATGCGCGTGGGCGAGAACACCCGCACCGTTACCGAGGGCAGGAGCCGCCGCATAAACGATGTCGAACCGGAGCGGCTGAACCACTGGCCGGCGCCTTCCACGTGCACCGGCAGCACCGCAGCGCCGCTCTTGAGCGCGATCAGCGCGGCTACCGGGTAGACCTTCATCACCGCAGCGTTGCGCGCGATGCGCCCCTCCGGGAACAGCACCACCGGGCGTCCGCCGCGCAGCAATCGCAGCAGCGGCTTCATGCTCAGGGGATTGTTCAGGTCGTGCACTTCGTGATCGACGTGCCTCAGCAACCAGCGCATCAACCGGCTACGGGCTTCCTCTGGCGGAACGACGATGACCGGAGTGCGCGGCAGGAACAGCGCCAGCAATACCGCGTCGACCCGCGAATGGTGGTTAGCGACCAGCAGCAGCCGATCCGCATGCCCGAACGGCGCCAGGTCGCCGACGACCCTGACGCGGAACAGCAGCCGCGCGATGAAACGGAGGAGGAAGCGCATTGGGGACCGGGCGTACGACTATCGTTCTTATGGGTTCCCTTTCTAGCGCTTCTTGAGTGGAACGTCAACAAAATCCAAAGCTTGAACGGCGTTCTTGAAGCTCATCCACACTTTGGCCACCGGTCGAGTTAAAAAGCAAAACATTAAATTTTTTTGTCGCCTTAGTGTGACAAGCTCATCCAAATTATTGACAACAAAGCAAAAAAATTAAATCTATCAAAGTGTTAGATTTGCTTTTTGCCAGTATCTTCATCTAGAGTCCAATCGCAAGCCGCTTTGGGGGAGGTCCCGTGGCGGCCTATTCAAAAACCTAAATTTACTCGCACAGGAGAATTGAAAATGGACATGAATATCCCGCAGGCCATATTGAAAGTCCCAGCATCGACTGGCGCCGAGCCTGCCGGGGAAGCGACCGAGTACTTTTTCTCGGAACAGCTGTCGGCTTTCTTCGACCGGGAACAACACGCAATGTGGTTGCGCTGGAATCCGACTCCGCGGCCCAATTTCAATCCCGACCTGCTGCGCGACCTGGACCGCTACTGCCGTTTCATCACCCATACCGGCGGCGAAGTCGATTGTGGAGGTGAGAGTGCACCCGTCGAATACGCTATCCTGGCCTCCAAGGTGCCCGGCGTGTTCAATCTCGGCGGCGACCTCAGCCTGTTCACCAAGCTGATCGACAATCAGGACCGGGACGGCCTGCTCGGCTACGGCAAGGCGTGCGTGGATGTCCTTTATCGCAATTACCTCGGCCATGAGTTGCCGATCACCACGATCTCGTTGATCCAGGGCGAATGCCTGGGCGGCGGGTTCGAGGCGGCGCTGTCGTCCGAGGTGCTGGTCGCGGAGCGCCAGGCGCGCTTCGGCTTTCCGGAGATCCTGTTCAACCTGTTCCCGGGGATGGGGGCTTATTCCTTCCTGGAGCGGAAGGTGGGCAAGCGTGCGACGGAGAACCTGATCACCAGTGGCAAGATGTACAGCGCTGATGATATGCTGGCAATGGGGGTAGTGGATCTGGTCGTGGACCAGGGCCGGGGTGAAGCGGAAATCGCCGGCTTCATCCGCTCCCGCAGCCGCAGCCGTAACGCCATGGCCGGCCTCGCCGCCGCGCGCAGGCGTGTCCACAAGCTCGATTACGATGAACTGATCGGCGTGGTCGAGGCGTGGGTCGACACGGCGCTGAACCTTAGCCATCGCGATCTCAAGCTGATGCAGCGGCTGGTTTCGCGGCAGAACGACCTCACGACGGGCGTGCGCCGGTACGAACCTGGCGTCGCCAAATACCTGCACTGATGCGCCGGCGTGCTGGGTTTGCCGGCCCGACCAACCGGCATCAATGGAGTACGAGGCGCGCAATGGCGCACGAACTTCCCGAATATTCGATTCAGGAAGCCGCGGCAAGGCTCGGCATTCCGGTGCAGAAACTCAGGCGCTGGGATGCCCAGGGCGTGCTGGTGGCCCGCCGCACCGACGGCGGTCACCGGCGTTATGCGTGCGAGATCATCGACGGTCTGGCCGGTCCGGCCCTGGCCGCCGGCAGCGACAAGCAGGAAGCCGAAAAGTACGAGGACGAACTGGCGGCCGCGCGCAGGACGCTCAGGGAAAAGCGACGCATCATCCAACTGCTGCTGGAGAGCGAGTCACGCTACCGCGACCTGGTGGAGACTTCCCACGATCTGATATGGACTACCGATGCGCTGGGCCGTTTCACCTACCTTAACAACGGCTGCGTCGACATATTCGGCTTGCAGCAGAAGGACCTGATCGGCCGCTGCTTCTTCGACTTCGAAGCGGGTCTGTCCCACGTTTCCAACCGCCGCTTCCTGTCCACGCTGCGCAGGAACGGCGAGGTCAGGAACTACCTCACCCATCTTATATCCGCTGACGGCAATGATCGCTGGGTGGGAATCAACGCCCGCACCTCCTTTGACGACAACGGCGCGATCATCGGCCAGCGTGGCACCGCGCGCAACGTCACCGAGCAGCACAAGGCGGCGCTCGAAATCGAACGCTTCGCCACCCACGATATGCTCACCGCTTTGCCCAACCGGGTTTCGCTGCAGAAAGTGGTTGAAGCCGCGCTTGCAGACGGCGAAAAAGGTTCGGTGCTGCTCCTGGACGTCGATCACTTCAAATACATCAACGATAACTTCGGCCATCGTGCCGGCGACCAGTTGATCATCGGCATTGGCGGACTGCTCAAGGACGTGGTGAAAGACGAGAACGCGCAGGTTTTCCGCCTGGGCGGCGACGAATTCGCGCTGCATCTTCCGGATGCGCTGGGCGCCGAGGCCGCGCAGGTCGCCGAACGCGCGCTCACCGCGCTGCGCCACTACAAGTTCCAGTTGGGCGACCAGGGCTGCCTGTCGACGTTGACCGCCTCGGCTGGCGTGGTGGCCTATCCGTTCCACGGCAACGACGTGGCGTCGCTGCTCGCCAACGTGGACATCGCCATGTACCAGGCGAAGGACAACGGCCGCAACCGCTTCGTGCTGCACGACCACAATCCGGACGACCTGCGCAGCACCCACAGGCGCGTGCACTGGGCGCGGAAACTGCGCGAAGTGCTGGACGAGGACCGCGTGTTGCTCTACTCGCAACCGGTGGTCAGGCTCGCGGATCAGAAAATTGTGCACCACGAGGTGCTGGTGCGCGTCGTTGACCGCAGCGGCAACATCGTCCTGCCGGGACAGTTCATCGAAGTGGCCGAGTCGCTCGGCATGGTCCAGGAAATTGATCTGCGCGTGGTGGCCAAGGTCCTGGAAGTCCTGAAGCAGCCGAAGATGCGCCGCCAGAAAATGCGCTACTTCGTGAACCTGTCGCGCGTAAGCCTCTCCGACCAGCAATGGGTGCGGCGCTTCCAGGGCGTGCTCGCAGCCGCACCGGTGGATCACGATCAACTGGTGTTCGAGATCTCGGAAACCGCGGCGATGGCGGAAGTGGGCGTTACGCAGGAGTTCATCTCGCAGATGAAGAAACTGGGCTGCCGCTTTGCGCTCGACGATTTCGGGGCGGGATTCAGCTCGTTCTATTTTCTCAAGCGCTTCGAGGTGGACTACCTGAAGATCGACGGTAACTTCATACGCGGTCTGGCGAGCGACGAAGCCAATCGCCTGTTCGTGCGCGCGTTGTGCGACGTGGCGCGGGGACTCGACAAGCAGGTGATCGCCGCGTGGGTCGAGAACCCGGAAGTGTTGAAAATCCTGACCGAGATGGGCGTGCAGTACGGCCAGGGCTTCGTGTTCGGCCACCCACAGCCCTTCCAGGCGTCGGGCGGCGCGGAGAAGCAGGCAGCCAGGCGCGCCTGATCCCGCCGGGGTTTTCTACCAGGCTTCCCTGAGAATCTTCTCGGCCCAGAACAGGCCGAGGATGGTTTTCGTGTCGCTGATGCTCCCGCGTCGTACCCAGTCCAGCCCCTCTGTAAGCGGCAACCGCAACGTCTCCAGAAACTCGCCTTCGTCGAGTTGTGTGCCCCTGAATTCGAGCTTGCGCGCCAGGAAGAATTCGATGGTCTCGTTGGAGTACCCGACGCAGGGATGCAGCCGGCCGAGCTCGCGCCACTCCGCCGCCACATAACCCGTTTCCTCCCGAAGCTCGCGCCTGGCGGTTTCCAGCGGCGGCTCGTTTGGCTCGAGCTTGCCGGCGGGCAGTTCGTAGCAATGGCTTCCGACCGGATAGCGGAACTGGCGCTCGAGCAGCACCGAGGCATCGTCGAAGATCGGCAGGATCAAGGCGGCTCCGGGATGCAGGACGTATTCGCGCCGGGCATGGCTGCCGTCCCGCAACCTGACCTCGTCCTCGTTCACCTGCAGCAGGCGGCCGCGGTAGGCCTGCTGCGAGGAAATCTTCTTCTCGGTGAAATCCACACTCACAGGGAAAGCTGAATTGCGCGTTCGCATATGGCCAGGAGCGAGCCCGGCGCCAACCCGAACGCCAGCACTGCAAGGCCGTTGGCCGACATCAATACCCGGATGTCGGCGCGCGGGTCAATCGGCGCCGCGTCGGTCGGCGCATCGAAGTACATCAGCTTGACGATGCGCAGATAGTAGAACGCGCCGATGAGCGAAAAGAGCACGGCCACCACAGCGAGCCAGACATATCCCACCGACAGCACCGCCTGCAGCACGAACAGCTTGGCCCAGAATCCCATGGTGGGCGGGATGCCCGCCATCGAGAACATCAGCAGCATCATGATAAAGGCGTACCAGGGGTCGCGTTGATTGAGCCCCTTGAAGTCCTCCAGGTTCTCCGCCTCGAAGCCCTGGCGCGACAGCAGCAGGATCATGCCGAAAGTGCCCATTGCCATCAGCACGTAAATGACAGTGTAGAACATCGCCGCGCCGAATCCCTCGAGCGTACCGCTGAGGATGCCGAGGAGCAGGAAACCCATGTGCGAAATGGTCGAATAAGCCAGCATGCGCTTCAGGTTGGTCTGCGCGATCGCAGTGATGTTGCCGAGCGCGAGCGACGCCACCGCCAGGATCACCAGCATCTGCTGCCATTCGACGAGCAATTGCTGCATGCCCAGCGCCTCGACCAGCAGGCGCATGATGAACGCGAACGCCGCCAGCTTGGGCGCGGTTCCGATCAGCAGGGTCACCGCTGTCGGCGCGCCGTGATAGACGTCCGGCACCCACATGTGGAACGGCACGGCGCCCAGCTTGAAACCGATGCTGGCAACCACGAACACCAGCCCGAAAATCAGGATAGTCGGAATGGCATCACCGTCGAATATGCGCTGCGCCACTTCGGTGATCTCCAGCGACCCGGTGGCGCCGTAGATCATCGACATGCCGTAGAGCAGCATGCCCGAGGCCAGCGCGCCGAGCACGAAGTACTTCATCGCCGCCTCGGTGCTGTTGCCGGAGTGGCGCGGCAGCGCCACCATCGCATAGAGAGACAGCGACAGCAGCTCCAGCCCCAGGTAAAGCACCAGGAAGTGATTCGCCGAGATCATCACCATCATGCCGAGCGTGGCGAACAGCGAAAGCGCGAAGAACTCGCCGCGGTACATGTCGCGCGCGGCAACGTAGGCGCGCGAGTAGGCCAGCATAACCGCCACCGTCAGGCAAACCGCGATCTTGAGCACGTCCGCCATCGGGTCGTCCACGAACATGCCGTTGAACGTATAGGCGACCTCTTCCCCGCCCATGACGAACACGATTGCCGCGGTGCCGATCAGCGACAGTTGGCTCAGCGCATAAGTCCAGACCCGATGGGCATCGGACAGAAACAGGTCCACGACCAAAATGACGCAGACCATCGTCAAAAGGATGATCTCGGGAGCCGCCAGCAGAAAATCTGGAATCTCGTAAACCATAAATTCAGGGCCGAGGTTCGAGGTATTCCGCCGACACGGCGTTCGCGGAGCGATCCGGGGCGGGAGGCGGAATTAAGGCGCGCTTCCCGCAAACGGCCGATTCTATCGGTAACGAGTCCGCGCGCCAGGTCCGAGTGGAAATCCAGGCGCTGCTTTCGGCTTCTTTCCTCGGCCCTCGGCCCTCGGCCCTCGTGCCTATGTTCATAATTTGCTCTGGTTTGCCAGCGTCAGCAGTTCGTTGACCGAAGTATGCAGCACCGCGGCGAAAGGCTGCGGATACAGCCCCATCGCCAGCACCGCGATCGCGACCAGACCCAGCACCAGTCCCTCGCGCAGGGTGATGTCTGTTAAAGCCGCAACCTGGCCGTTGGCCACCGCGCCGAAAACGACGCGCTTGATCATCCACAGTGTATAGGCGGCACCGAACAGCAGCGTGCTCGACGCGGCGAACGCGTACCAGAAGTTCTCTTCCATCGTCCCCAGAATCACCAGAAACTCGCCGACAAAGCCGCTGGTGCCCGGCAAACCGGAATTGGCCATCGCGAACAGCATGAAGAAGGCGGCAAATACCGGCATCCGGTTCACCACCCCGCCGTAGTCGGCGATCAAACGCGAGTGCATGCGGTCATAGAGGACGCCAACGCACAGGAACAGCGCTCCCGAAATGAAGCCGTGCGAAACCATCTGGATCACCGCGCCTTCCATGCCGTGATCGTTGAACAGAAAAATGCCCAGCGTCACGAATCCCATGTGCGAAATCGAGGAGTAGGCGATCAGCTTCTTCATGTCGGTCTGCACCAGCGCCACCAGTCCGATGTACACCACCGCGATCAGGGACAAGCCGATGACGACCGGGGCGAGTACGTGGCTGGCGTCCGGCAGGATTGGCAGAGACAGCCGGATGAAACCATAGGCGCCGAGCTTCAGCATCACGGCCGCCAGCACCACGGAGCCGCCGGTGGGCGCCTCGACGTGCGCATCGGGCAGCCAGGTATGCACCGGGAACATCGGCACCTTGACCGCAAACGCGGCAAAGAAGGCAATGAACAGCAGGATCTGTGTGCCCAGAGGGATCGCCAGACGGTAGTAGTCGGCCATTGCGAAGCTGCCCTCGGCGACAACGTACAGATAGATGAATGCAACCAGCGTCAGCAGCGAGCCGACCAGCGTGTAGAGGAAGAACTTGACCGCTGCATAAACCCGGTTCGGGCCTCCCCACACGCCGATGACGATGAACATCGGAATCAACGTCGCCTCGAAGAACACGTAGAACAGCGCGGCATCCTGCGCGCAGAACACGCCGTTCATGACCCCGGAAAGCATCAGAAAGGCCGCCGTGTACTGGGCCACCCGGTTTTCCACCACTTGCCATCCCGCCAGCACCACCAGCACGGTGGTGAAACAGTTGAGCAGGATCATCAACAGCGAGATTCCGTCGATACCGAGGTGATAGTTGACGTTGTAGGACTCGATCCAGGGTATCAATTCCACGAACTGCATCCCCGCGTCGCTCGGCTCGAATCCGGCGTAGAGAGGCAGCGCAACCACAAAGCCACCGACGGCGCCGGCGAGCGCCAGCCAGCGGGCGACATTGGCATGGCGGTCGGAACCGGTGAACAAAACCGCAACTGCGGCAAGGATCGGCAGCCAGATGACGGTGCTGAGTTGAAACCCGGAGAACATCTAGTTTTTCACCACTGGGAACACATCAGAAGCGCGCGAACCAGAGGGTAAGCAGGGTCACCATGCCGATGATCATGGCGAAGGCGTAGGTATAGACATACCCGGACTGGAGCTTGCGTATTACGGTCGCCAGCCAGCCGACCAGGGTTGCACAGCCGTTGACGAAGCCGTCGATCACCGCGACGTCGCCGCCCTTCCACAATCCGCGTCCGACCAGGCGCGCACCGCCGGCAAAGAACCAGTCGTTGAAGCGGTCGAAATAATACTTCTGGTCGAGCACGGTATAGAACGGCGAGAACCGCTGCCGCAACTTGTCCGGCAGATCGGTACGTTTGAGATACAGGTAGGCCGCGCTGGCAATACCGGCAACGGCAAGCCAGAGCGGCCACTTGGCAAACGCGTGCGCCATCATCGCGAATACGCCGTGGAAATTCCTGCCCAGCTCGGCAAGCACGTCGTGGGATTCGGCAACCACGATGGCATCACCGAAGAAGCCGCCGAACAGCACGGGCCCGATGACCCAGCCGGCGCAGATCGTCGGCACAGCAAGTATTACCAGCGGCACGGTCACCACCCACGGGGATTCATGCGGTGCGTGGCCCTGCCCGTGTCCGTGATCGTCACCGTGCACCCGGAAACGCTCCTTGCCGTGGAAAGTCATGAACAGCAGCCGGAAGGTATAGAACGCGGTGACGAACACGCACGACAGTAAGCAGAAGTGGGCAAAACCGCTGCCCGGTAACTGCGACAGATGCACCGCCTCGATGATCGCGTCCTTGGAGAAGAAACCGGAAAATCCGGGGATGCCCGCGCTTGCCAGCGCGCCGATCAGCATGATGGCGTAGGTGATCGGGACGTACTTCCTCAATCCCCCCATCCTGCGCATGTCCTGTTCGTGGTGCAGGGCGATGATCACCGAGCCGGCGCCGAGGAACAGCAGCGCCTTGAAGAAGGCGTGGGTTACCAGGTGGAATATGGCCCCGGCGTAAGCCGATGCGCCGAGCGCCACGGTCATGTAACCGAGCTGCGACAGGGTCGAGTAGGCCACCACCCGCTTGATGTCGTTCTGCACCACCGCCACCAGCGCCATGAACAACGCGGTGATCGCGCCGATCACCATCACGAACGACAGCGCCGTTTCCGACAGCTCGAACAGCGGCGACATGCGCGCCACCATGAAAATGCCCGCGGTCACCATGGTGGCGGCATGGATCAGCGCCGAGATCGGCGTCGGGCCCTCCATCGAGTCCGGCAGCCAGACGTGCAGCGGAAATTGCGCCGATTTGCCCATCGCACCGATGAACAGCAGGATGCAGATGGCGGTAAGCAGCGGCCAGCCGACGTATGCCATTTCCACCGTCGCGCCGGTCAGTTCGGGTGCACGGGAGAAAACTTGCACGTAGTCGAGCGAACCCCAGTACACGAATATCAGCGCAATGCCGAGCAGAAAACCGAAATCGCCGACGCGATTGACCAGGAAAGCCTTGAGGCCGGCATGGATCGCGCTCGGGCGCGTGTACCAGAAGCCAATCAGCAGATAGGATACAAGGCCCACCGCTTCCCAGCCGAAGAACAGCTGCAGGAAGTTGTTGCTCATCACCAGCATCAGCATCGAGAAGGTGAAGAGGGAAATATAAGAGAAGAAGCGCTGGTAGCCGGGATCGTCCGCCATGTAGCCGATGGTGTAGATGTGCACCATCAGCGAGACAAAGGCCACCACCAGCATCATGGTGGCCGACAATCTGTCGATCAGGAATCCGATTTCCAGCGAGATGTCGCCCGTGGTGATCCAGGTATAGACCGGTCCGTTGAACGTGTTGCCCGCGAGCACGTCGCGAAACACCAGAAAGGCCGCCACCGTGGACACCATCATGCCGATGATCGCCACCCAATGCGTCGCGCGCCGGCCGATCAGCCAGCCCAGCAGGCCGGCAATGATAGCCCCCACCAGGGGAGCTAACGGAACTAACAGGTAAAGTAACTGCATCCGGGTCATTGCTCGACGCCAGTTTTGAGTGTTGAGTGTTGAGTGTTAAGTTTCATCGCAACATTCGCCGCCGGTAGCTTGCCGTTAACTCAACACTCAAAATTCAAAACTAAACATTGCTTTTCTCATCCTTTCAACTTGTCCAGATCATCGACGTTGATGGTGTGCACGTTGCGGAACAGCACCACCAGGATCGCCAGACCGATTGCCGACTCGGCCGCCGCAACGGTAAGGATGAAAAACACGAATACCTGACCGGCGGTGTCCTCCAGAAAATGCGAAAAAGCGACGAAATTAATGTTCACCGCCAGCAGCATCAGCTCGATCGCCATCAGCAGAATGATCACGTTCTTGCGGTTGAGAAAGATTCCCACCACGCTGATCGCGAACAGGACGGCGCCGAGAATGAGGTAGTGCGAAAGCGAAATCATTGCCCCTCTCTCGCGGGGAAAGTGACAAGTGACGAGTGACGAGTGACGGGAAAACATCCCTCCCGCGCTTTTGGGTGCTTCATGAATTGATCCCTTTCAACCTGGCTCTGCGTCGGCATTCGGCGATTCTCTCCTTCTCCTGTCACCAGTCACTGGTCACTCGTCACCGGGTTTTTCTGCCGGCATCGAAACCATGCGTACGCGGTCCTTGCGGCGCACGTTGATCTGCGTCGCCGGGTCGAGGTACTTGGTGTCCTTGCGATGGCGCAGCGTCAGTGCAATGGCAGCGACGATCGCTACCAGCAGAATCACCGCGGCGATCTCGAAGGGATAGACGTAGTCGGTATAGATCAGGAGGCCAAGCTCGCGCGTGTTGCTGTAATTCCCGCCCCTGGGCTCGGGTGCCGGCATGCCCTCGAGGTCGAAATAGCGGGCGCCGAGGATGATCGCCATTTCCGCCACCATCACGCCGGCCACGATCAGCGCCGGCACCAGGTAATCCCAGTAGCCCTCGCGCAGGCGGTCGACGTTGATGTCGAGCATCATCACCACGAACAGGAACAGCACCATCACCGCGCCGACGTAGACCAGCACCAGCGCGATGGCTAGGAACTCGGCCTCGAGCAGCATCCACAGCGTCGCGGCGGTAGAGAAGGCCAGCACCAGAAAAAGGGCCGAGTGCACCGGATTGCGCGCGGTAATCACGCGCAGCGCGGCGAACACCAGCATTGCCGCAAAGAAATAAAAGACGCCGGTCTTGAAATCCATGTTCTTGTTGGTAAGGATTGAGGATTGAGAGGGCCGCCCCCCTCACTCCTCACCCCTCACCGGTACGCCGCGTCGTCGGCGCGGTCCTTGGCGATCTGTTCCTCGTAGCGGCCGCCAATCGCCAGCAACATTTCCTTGGTGTACAGGAGATCTCCACGCTTTTCCCCGTGGTATTCGAGGATGCGGGTCTCGACGATCGCGTCCACCGGACAGGACTCCTCGCAGAAACCGCAGAAGATGCACTTGGTGAGGTCGATGTCGTAGCGCGTGGTGCGGCGGGTGCCGTCGGCACGCTGCTCGGATTCGATGGTAATCGCCAGCGCCGGGCACACCGCTTCACACAGCTTGCAGGCGATGCAGCGTTCCTCGCCGTTAGGGTAGCGGCGCAGCGCGTGCAGGCCGCGGAAGCGCCCCGACTGCGGGGTCTTTTCCTCCGGAAACTGCACCGTAATCTTGCGCGCGAAGAAATAGCGGCCGGTAAGCATCAGACCCTTCACAAGTTCGAACAGCAGGAAGGTGCGGAAGAAGTCGCGAATGCGCCCGATCATTTTTCCGCCCTCACCATGGCCAGTACTGTGTCTGCATCAATCCGCTGACCAGAACCAGCCAGACTATCGTCAACGGGATGAAAACCTTCCAGCCCAGCCGCATGATCTGGTCGTAGCGGTAGCGCGGGAAAGTGGCGCGCAACCACAGGAAACAGAACAGCAGGAAAGCCACCTTGATGGCCAGCCACGGGAAACCGTCCGGAATGAAGGGAACCGGCGAGAGCCAGCCCCCGAGGAACATGGTCGACGCCAGCGCGGAGACCAAGATCATGTTCGCGTACTCGGCCAGGAAAAACACTGCGAACGCGGTGCCCGAGTACTCGACGTGGAAACCGGCCACGATCTCCGACTCGCCTTCCGCAACGTCGAAAGGCGCGCGGTTGGTCTCGGCCACGCCGGCAATGAAATACACCAGGAACATCGGCAACAGCGGGATCAGGTTCCAGCCCAGCAGTCCCCACCCGGACTTCTGCTCGTTGACGATAGTGGAGAGGTTCAGGCTGCCCGACATCATCAGCACGCACACCAGCGCGAAACCCATCGCGATCTCGTAGGAAACGATCTGCGCCGCCGAGCGCATGGCGCCGAGAAAGGCGTACTTGGAGTTCGACGCCCAGCCGGCAATGATCACGCCGTACACGCCCATCGAGGTGATTGCCATCACGTAAAGCAGCCCGGCGTTGACGTCCGCCAGCACCAGCTCCGCAGAAAACGGCACCACCGCCCAGGCCGCCAATGCCGGCATGATGACGAGCACCGGGGCCAGCATGAACAGAAATTTGTTCGCGCCGGAGGGCACGATTACTTCCTTGAACAGCAGCTTGAGCACATCGGCGAACGGCTGCAGCAGACCCTTGTAGCCGACGCGGTTCGGGCCGATGCGGATCTGCATGTAGCCGATGATCTTGCGCTCCGCCAGCGTAAGGTAGGCCACGCTGAGGATGATCGGAATGACGATGGCGAGAATTTTCGCCAGCGTCCATAGCGCAATGACCCCGCCGGGCCCGATGAGATCCTCCAGGAAGGCGAAACTCATGCTGTCGCTCTCTGCGACGCGGCTGTGCGCTCCAGCGTCACCACGCCGAACATCGCTCCCAGAGCGGCGGTTTCGCGGCAACCCGAGGGTAGGCGCACACAGTCCGCGGGCAGACGATCATCGCGGCCGAAGGGCAGCGTAGCTTCGCCGCCCTCCTGCATGATCCTGAGGTGGTCGCCCTGGCGCAGCCCGAGCCTGTCGATCAGGCTCCCGGGCAGCCAGACCGTCCCCACTTGCGCGTCCCGGGTCTGCTGCAGCGAATTCGCGCGGCGCACGATCGCGTCCGCCTGGTAGATCGGCACTTCGCCGATTCTTTCGATTTCGGCTCGCCCGATGCCGGCGGACTGCGCCGGAGTGATCACCGCGGGAGCGCCGCCGATTTCGTTCGACAGCCTGGACGCGACGTCGCCGACCGAAGTTTGCCACTCGCCGCGCACCTGCTCGATGCTGTCGAAGTCAAAACCCGGAAGGTCGAGAAGCGTACCGAGCACCCGCAAAACTTTCCACGCCGGGCGGGTTTCGCCCAGCGGCCGCACCACTCCATGAAAGCTCTGCACCACGCCCTCGGTGTTGACGTAAGTGCCGGCGGTCTCGGTAAACGGCGACACCGGCAGCATCACCTGTGCGTACTCGGCGGCGCGTTGCCGGTACGGGGACATGACCACCACCAGTTCGGCGCCCTGCATCGCGGCGCGTGCGGTGCGCGGGTCGAAGGTATCTAATTCGGCTTCCGCGTTCAGCAGCAGGTAGGCCCGGCGCCTCTGGATGAGCATCTGCGCAGCGTTCAGGCCCGAAGGTTCGCGCCCGAAAGGCAGCGCGCCGGCAAGATAACCGCCGACGCTGTTCGCCGCCTCGCCGAGAAAGCCGAGGCTCGCGCCTACGATTCTCGCCAGTTCCTGCGCCAGGCGATGCAACTGGTAAGCCTGCGGGTGATGCTGCGCGAGGTTGCCGAGAAGTACCGCGCGGTTCGCGCCGGAAACCAGACTTTCCGCGATCGCGCGGGCGGGATCGCTTACCTCAAGGTCGGCCACCGCCGCCGGCACAGCCAATGACTTCGCCTCGGCGGCGGCTTTCAGCACCTGGCCGAGCGCTTCGGGCATCGCACTCGGGGCGACGATCACCTTGTTGGCCACGCGCATCAGCAGATCGTCGTCCACCGGATTGATCAGGTTGAAATGCGCCCCTTTCTTTACCGCCTGACGGAAACGCTGAGCCAGCAATGGATGGTCCTTGAGCAAGGTCGAGCCCACCACCAGCACCCGGTCCAGGCTATTGATCGCGGCGACCTTCATTCCCAGCCAGGGCGCGCCGCGCTGGCTCCCGTCCCCGGAAAAGTCCGATTGACGCAGACGGAAATCGACATTGCCGCTGCCGATGCCGCGCGCAAATTGGCCGAGCAGATAAAGCTCTTCCAGGGTCGCCTGCGGCGAAGCGAGCGCGCCAACCGCGTCGCCTCCATGCGCATCGCGGATGCGCCTGAGTCCCCCGGCGACGAACTCGAGCGCGGTGGTCCAGTCCGTCTCCTCCCAGTTGCCGTCGCGCTTGATCATCGGCGCGGTCAGCCGCTCGTGCGAGTTGAGCGCCTCGTAGGAGAACCGATCCCGGTCGGAAAGCCAGCACTCGTTGACGTCTTCGTTCTCGAGCGGCAGCACGCGCATGACGCGGTTGTCCTTCACCTGGACCACCAGATTGGAGCCGAGTCCGTCGTGCGGGCTGATGGACTTGCGCCGCACCAGCTCCCAGGTGCGCGCCTTGTAGCGGAACGGTTTGGAGGTGAGCGCGCCCACCGGACAGACATCGATCATGTTCCCCGACAGTTCGGAATCCACGGTGCGCGCCACGAACGGCATGATCTCGACATGCTCGCCGCGGCCGACCATGCCGAGTTCCATGATGCCGGCGATCTCCTGACCGAAGCGCACGCAGCGGGTGCAATGAATGCAGCGGGACATCTCGTCGGCGCAGACTAGCGGCCCGAGTTCCTTGTTGGTGACCACCCGCTTGGGTTCCGTATAGCGGGAGCTCGATGCGCCGTAGCCGACGGCGAGGTCCTGCAACTGGCACTCGCCGCCCTGGTCGCAGATTGGGCAGTCGAGCGGATGGTTGACGAGCAGGAATTCCATCACGCCTTTCTGCGCCTTGATTGCGGCCTCCGAATGGGTATGGACCTTCATTCCCTCGGTGGCCGGGGTGGCGCAGGCAGGCAGCGGCTTCGGTGCTTTCTCCACCTGCACCAGGCACATGCGGCAGTTGGCGGCGATCGACAGCTTCTTGTGATAACAGAAATGCGGAACGTAGATGCCGAGCTTGTTGGCGGCGTCCATGATCGTGCTGTTGCCCGGTACTTCGACCGGCCGGCCGTCTACTTCGAGGTGCGCCATCGATTTGGCCTCATTCCAAGCACTTCTTGTGGTCGATGTGGTACTGAAACTCTTCGCGGAAGTACTTGATGAAGCTCTTCACCGGCAGCGCCGCCGCGTCGCCCAGCGCGCAGATGGTGCGGCCGGCGATGTTGTCGGCCACCGAATTCAGCGTTTCCAGATCCTCGGTCCGGCCCTGCCCATGCTCGATGCGATGGACCATCCGGTACAGCCAGCCGGTGCCTTCGCGGCAGGGCGTGCACTGGCCGCAGGATTCCTCGAAGTAAAAATACGACAGCCGCTGCAACGCGCGCACCATGCAGGTGGTCTTGTCCATGACGATCACCGCCCCCGAGCCCAGCATCGAACCGGCCTTGGCGATCGAATCGTAGTCCATGTCGGTCTGCATCATGATTTCGGCGGGCAGCACCGGCATGGAAGATCCTCCAGGAATGACGGCTTTCAGCTTGCGCCCGCCGCGCATGCCGCCGGCCATCTCCAACAATTTCGGGAACGGCGTGCCGAGCTTGACTTCGTAGTTGCCGGGACGCTCGACGTGACCGGAGACCGAAAAGATCTTGGTGCCGCCGTTGTTGGGCCGGCCGAGATTCAGGAAGGCTTCGCCGCCATTGGCGATGATCCAGGGCGCCGCGGCAAACGTCTCGGTGTTGTTGATCGTGGTCGGCTTGCCGTACAGGCCGTAGCTCGCCGGGAACGGCGGCTTGAAGCGCGGCAGGCCTTTCTTGCCTTCGAGCGACTCCAGCAGCGCGGTTTCCTCGCCGCAGATGTACGCACCCCAGCCGTGGTGCGCGTACAGATCGAAGCTGAATGTCGAGCCGAGGATGTTCTTGCCGAGATAGCCGGCGTCGTAGGCCTCGGCGAGCGCGTCCTCGAAGCGCTCGTACACGTCCCATATCTCGCCGTGGATGTAGTTGTACCCGGCGGTGATTCCCATCGCGTAAGCCGCGATCGCCATGCCTTCGATGACGACGTGCGGGTTGTAGCGCAGGATGTCGCGGTCCTTGAATGTTCCCGGCTCGCCTTCGTCGGAGTTGCACACCAGGTACTTCTGGCCGGTGAAGGCGCGCGGCATGAAGCTCCACTTCAGCCCCGTCGGAAAGCCTGCGCCGCCACGGCCGCGCAACGCCGATTTCTTCACTTCGGCGATCACCTGCTCCGGTGCGATGTTCTCGCGCAGGATCTTCTTCAGCGCCTCGTAGCCGCCGCGCGCCTGGTAGTCCTTTAGCCGCCAATTGAGCCCGGTGAGCCCCTTGAGGAGGATCGCCTCGGGGCCATAGATATCCGGCGCGAAAGGCGGTTGAGGGGCGTTCATGTCCTCAGCTCCTCGATCAGCGCATCGAGTTTGTCCGGCGTCATGAAGGACAGCATTTTCTTGTCGTTGTGCAGGCACACCGGCGCATCGCCGCAGGCCCCCAGGCATTCGCCTTCCTTGAGGGTGAAACCGCCGTCCGGGGTGGTTTCGTTGAAGCCGATGCCGAGTTTCTTCTTCAGGTGTTCGGCCGCATCGGCGGCACCCGACAGCGCGCACGGCAGGTTGGTGCAGATGGTGATCTTGTTGCGCCCGACCGGCTGCAGGTCGTACATGCCGTAGAAAGTCGCCGCTTCGTACACCGCGATCGGAGGCATGCCCAGGTACTGCGCGACGAAGTCCATGGTCTCGGTGGAAATCCAGCCTTTCTCGTCCTGCGCGACGGTGAGCACGGCCATCACCGCCGACTGCCGCTGGTTCGGCGGATATTTGGCAATCGCCTTGTCGATCTTCGCCAGCGATTCCGGCGACAGCATCATCGGTGCATTCATCGGTCGATCTCTCCGAACACGATGTCCTGCGTGCCGATGATGGCGACCACGTCGGCGATCATGTGGCCGCGTGCCATCTCGTCCAGCGCCGCCAGATGCGGGAAACTCGGAGCGCGGACCTTCAGGCGGTACGGCATGTTGGCACCGTCAGAGACGAGATAGATGCCGAACTCGCCCTTGGGCGCCTCGACCGCGCAATAGGTCTCGCCCGCCGGCACGTGCATGCCTTCGGTGAAAAGCTTGAAGTGGTGGATCAGCTCTTCCATGTTCATCTTCATGTCCACGCGCGAGGGCGGTGCCACCTTGTGGTCGTCGGTGATGACCGGTCCGGGGTTCTTGCGCAGCCAGTCGATGCATTGCCTGATGATGCGATTGGCCTGGCGCATTTCCTCAACGCGCACCAGATAGCGGTCGTAGCAGTCGCCGTTGACCCCGACCGGGATGTCGAAATCCATTCGATCGTAAACTTCGTACGGCCGCTTCTTGCGCAGGTCCCACTCCACCCCCGAGCCGCGCAGCATCGGTCCGCTGAACCCGAGCGCCAGCGCACGTTCGGGCGCGACCACGCCGATACCCACCGTGCGCTGCTTCCAGATGCGGTTGTCGGTGAGCAGCGTCTCGTATTCGTCCACATATCGGGGAAAGCGATCGGTGAAGTCCTCGATAAAGTCCAGCAGCGAACCCTGCCGGCTCTTGTTGAGTTCGCGTACCGCCTTCTCGTCGTGGATCCTGGAGGCCTGGTAACGCGGCATGGCGTCGGGCAAGTCTCGATAGACCCCGCCCGGTCGGTAGTAGGCGGCGTGCAGGCGCGCACCGGAGACCGCTTCGTAGCAGTCCATCAGGTCCTCGCGCTCGCGGAAACAGTACAGGAACACGGTCATTGCGCCGACGTCGAGCGCATGCGCCCCGAGCCAGAGCAGGTGATTCAGCACCCTGGTAATCTCGTCAAACATCACGCGGATGTATTGCGCCCGCAGCGGAACCTCGATACCGAGGAGCTTCTCGATCGCCATCACGTAGGCGTGCTCGTTGCACATCATCGACACGTAGTCCAGGCGGTCCATGTACGGCACCGACTGGAGGAAAGTCTTGTGCTCGGCAAGTTTCTCGGTTGCGCGATGCAGCAGGCCGATGTGCGGATCGGCGCGCTGGATCACCTCGCCGTC
>JBOIFZ010000106.1:0-2551 GCA_050741735.1 Burkholderiales bacterium | reverse complement strand
TATCCGAATTCCAGAAACTCAAGGCCGAAGGCATCGCGGTCGGCGCGCTGGCGATGATCACGGTGGACAATCCGATGGTTGCCGCCACCGGGCACCGTATCTGCAACGACTGCATGAAATCCTGCATCTACCAGAAGCAGGAACCGGTCAACATCCCGCAGGCGGAAACCCGCACCCTGAAGGACGTGCTCGAACTGCCCTGGGGATTCGAGATCTACAGCCTGCTCACGCGCTGGAACCCGCTCGACCTGCGACGGCCGAATCCGCGCCCAGCCAGCGGCCGCCGCGTGCTGGTCGCGGGCATGGGGCCGGCCGGATTCACCGTGGCGCATCACCTGATGAACGACGGCCACAGCGTGGTCGGAATTGACGGCCTGAAGATCGAGCCGCTGCCCGCGCACCAGTCCGGCGTGGATCGCAGCGGCGCGCGGGCCGCGTTCGTGCCGATCTTCGACGCCGAGTCGCTGTTCGAATCCCTGGAAGATCGCGTCATGGCCGGCTTTGGCGGCGTGGCCGAGTATGGCATCACGGCACGCTGGGACAAGAATTTCCTGAAGCTCATCCGGCTGCTGCTGCAACGGCGGCAGGAGTTCGCATTGTTCGGAGGCGTGCGCTTCGGCGGCACGCTTTCGGTCGACGACGCCTTCGATCTTGGCTTCGATCACGTGGTGCTGGCCGCGGGTGCGGGGCGCCCCACGGTGCTCGACATCCCCAACGGCCTCGCGCCGGGCGTGCGCACGGCTTCCGACTTCCTCATGGCGCTGCAACTCACCGGCGCGGCCAAGCAGGATTCGATCGCCAACATGCAGCTGCGTCTTCCGGTCGTGGTCATCGGCGGCGGGCTCACCGCGATCGACACCGCAACCGAATCGGCTGCCTACTACCCGCTCCAAGTCGAGAAATTCCTGTGCCGCTTCGAGACGCTGTGCGCCGAGCGCGGCGAGGAAAAGGTGCGCGCTTCATGGAGTGCCGCGGAAAAGAGCATCGCCGAGGAGTTTCTTGCCCACGCGCGCGCGATTCGCGCCGAGCGCACCAGGGCCGCGGCAGAGGGCCGTAAGCCGCATATCCTCGAATTGCTGCAATCCTGGGGCGGGGTCACCATCGCCTATCGCAGGCGCCTGATCGACAGCCCTTCGTACACGCTCAATCACGAGGAAGTCGAAAAAGCGCTCGAGGAAGGCATCCGCTTCGCCGAGAACCTCACGCCTGTCGCGGTCGAAGTCGACGAACTCGGCAACGCCAGGGGGCTCACCGTCACCTCCAAGCGCACGCTGGCCGATGGCGGCACCGAAACCGCGACCCTGACGCTGCCGGCGCGCACCGTGCTGGTCGCTGCAGGCACCCAGCCGAATACCGTACTGGCGCGCGAGGACGCGCGCAACTTCCATCTCGACGGCCGCTATTTCCAGGCCTGCGACGAGAACGGCATGCCGGTCAAACCCGAGAACAGCGCCAAGCCGGCTTCCCCGCAGGTGCTGTTGTCCAAGCGCCCCGATGGCCGATTCGTGAGCTTCTTCGGCGACCTGCACCCCTCCTACTTCGGCAACGTGGTCAAAGCCATGGGCGGCGCCAAGCAGGGCTACCCCGTGGTGAGCCGCGTTTTGGAGAAAGTGCGTCCGGCTGTTTCCGGAACCGATGCCGATTTCGTCGCGGCGCTCAACGGCCAATTGCGGGCAACGGTGCACGAGGTGATCCGGCTCACGCCCACCATCGTCGAAGTCGTGGTGCGCGCGCCGCTGGCTGCGAAGAAATTCCGGCCCGGACAGTTCTACCGGCTGCAGAACTTCGAGACCCTGGCGCAGCATGTCGATGGCACCCGCCTGGCGATGGAAGGCCTCGCCCTCACCGGCGCCTGGGTGGATCGCGACAGGGGGTTGGTGTCCACCATCGTGCTGGAAATGGGAGGGTCGTCCGATCTGTGCGCGCTGCTCAAGCCCGGCGAACCGGTGATCCTGATGGGGCCGACCGGCTCGCCCACCGAAATTCGTCCGGACGAAACCGTGGTGCTGGCCGGCGGCGGTCTCGGCAATGCCGTACTGTTCTCGATCGGCAAGGCGCTGCGCGCGGCCGGGTCGAAGGTCCTGTACTTCGCCGGTTACAAGAAATTCATCGACCGCTACAAGATTGCGGACATCGAAGCGGCCTCCGACGTCGTGGTGTGGTGCTGCGACGAGGCACCCGGATTCGAACCGAACCGCCCGGACGATCGTGCCTTCGTGGGCAACGTCGTGCAGGCGATGGCCGCGTATGCACAAGGCAGACTCGGCCCTCAGGCAATCGCCTTCAAGGCGGCGGACCGCATCATTGCGATCGGCTCCGACCGGATGATGGCGGCAGTGGCGGCGGCGCGCCGCGGCGTGCTGGCGGCGCACCTCGATCCGCATCACTTTGCGATTGGCTCGATCAACTCGCCGATGCAATGCATGATGAAGGAGATCTGCGCCCAGTGCCTGCAGCCGCACGTGGATCCGGCCAGCGGCGAGCGCACCTACGTGTTCTCCTGCTTCAACCAGGATCAGCCGCTCGACAAGGTGGATTTCCCGGGGCTGGC
>JBOIFZ010000105.1:0-3281 GCA_050741735.1 Burkholderiales bacterium | reverse complement strand
GGTCGCGCCCGAAGTGCACCGACGGCTGATAAGCGCGCCGTCGATCGTCAGCTATTTCCGCGATAACGTCGACGAGTCCTTCCCCTCGAAGCGGGTAAAAGGCTAGCCGGCCGATGGCCGGCGTCAGAAGCGTTGACGCAAAGGGCGCAAAGGAGGGGCAAGAAAGGACGCAAAGGAAATCGGAATGAAACGGAGTGAGCGTCCGGTGCCCATCTACACCAACGCTTTTGCCGGTAGTTGGAACTAGCTGGCCCCCTGCCAACTGGGCAAGCGGCTTCGCCAGCCGGCCGACGGCCGGCGTGAGGAGCGTTGAAGCGGAGGGCGCAGAGAAGAGCGAGAAAGGTCGCAGAGAAAATCAGGACTTGGCAAGAAGCAGAACCTGGTCGCCGTTGACGAGTGATGTGTAGTAGTTAAGACGCGATCAGACGGGCAGTGTCAGAACGGCAACCTCCGCCGCGTTGCTGCCAGTCGTACTCTTAGGAAGCGGGACTTCGCGGCCTTCGTTGTACGGCCGATGGCGGCACGTCAGCGAATCACCTCATCGGCTTGCAGCAAGATCGACTGCGGGATGGTGATGCCAAGGGCTTTGGCCGTCTTGAGGTTCACGACCAGCTCGAACTTGGTCGGTTGCTCGACCGGCAGGTCACCCGGCTTGGCGCCCTTGAGGATCTTGTCGACGTACGCGGCCGATCGGCGATACAAATCGCCTGTGTTTGTCCCGTAGCACATCAGTCCGCCGTCCTCGACGTGTTGCCTAAGCCCATAGATGTCCGGTAGCCGGGCCCTCAACGCAAGTTTGGTCAGCGTCATTCGATGAATCAGGAACAGTGGGGCATCGATCACGTACAGAGCCTGGGGACGGGCTCGGTCTATAGTCGAAAACGCAGGGCCGATTTCCTCTGGTCTTTGGACACTCACGAAAGTAAGTTGCATCGCCAGCGAGGGCGACACCGCCTTGAGATCCTCGATAACCGTTGCGTGGAATGGCGTGCCAGGATTCCACAAAACTGCCACCCGGGTAGCTTTGGGTACCGCTTCCTTGAGTAGTTGCAGCCGCTTGGCGCTGATGTCGGTAAACATCAGAGAGACCCCGGTGACGTTTCCACCAGGACGCGCGAGGCTCGCGACCAGACCGGACCCGACTGGATCGGCGACGAGCGCCATGACAATGGGGATCGTACTGGTCGCGCGTTTGGCGGCGAGCGCCGCACGAGTGGTCTCCACGACGATTACATCGACCTTGCTCTGGACCAGATCGGCAACCAACGCCGATAACCGATCATAGTCGCCGTTGGCGAATCGCCATTCGATCATCACATCGCGTCCCTCAGCGTAGCCCGCGTCCTGTAGCCCCTGTCGGAACGCTTGAGCCTCCCTGCTCTCGGGTGAGAAGACCGCGAGGAGAACCCCGATGCGCCGCGGTGATGCCGGCTGCTGGGCGACGGCACTCTGGGATTCAAATACCATCGCCGGACTGGTGGCCAGAGCGGCAAGACTGCCCACAAACGCTCGGCGAGAAAGGCGTCGGATCACCGTGTCACCTCATCGCTGCGCAGTACGCGCAGATGAACCAGCTTCACGTCCGCCTCCTTCTTGACGCCTAACAGTGTTCACCTGACCAATCGTTCAAGACTATCGGAATTCGCAGAACGTGCCGACGCACAATAAGCGCTTGATTCATTGCCGATGCTCCGAGGGGGTCTATTCGCACAGGTAATGATAATGCGGATCGAGTGGCTGCTATGGAGGAAATACTCGACCGACTCCTCCTCGCCGGGTTTTGTCTGTCGCTCGTCGTTCTAATAATTCCAGGAAGCGGACATTGTCTGTCAGATGGAGTCGCGACTGCTACAACTGACAGCCTGGCAACAGATCGCTTGTTGGCCTCGCCTCCCGGCTTCTTTCTTGTGCTTTCTCCGCACCCTCCGCGCTCCTCTGCGCACTCTCCGTCGACGCTCCAAATGCTGGCCCCCGGCCAGCTTGTCTCAACTTTCAGCATTCCGGCTCCCCCTCCTTCGGTCGGGGATCCGGCTCGAACCCGAACTTCTGTGCGACCTCGCGGGCGTGAATGCGCCCCACCGGCACGCGATTTCCGGCGTAGTCGAAGTACAGCCCCGTCGCGTGACGTCGGGCCTGTGCATCGAAGGCCCTTGCCAGCGTGGTGTCGCCGACCGGCTTTCCGTGAACGTCAGTGAACAAGGCCATGATGCCTGCCAGCTCGCGATCGCTGACCAAGCCCGGGCCGCCGCTCCAGCGGAACAACAGCGAATCTGTTTCGTCAAGCCACGCGCCGGTGACCCGCTCCACCGCCTGCCCCGTATGCGTGAGCAGCGACGCGGCGTCGGCGCCGGAGGTGACGATCACGAAAGGCGCATATTCCAGCGTCACAAACACCCGCTGGGGCCCGTTCTGGAAGAACCAGCGACCCTGCTCGTCGGCGGCGTAATTGCGGCCGATAAATGCCACGACGCCGGGGTTGGCGATGCGCTCGCCCTTGATCAGCCAACTGCCACGACGATCCAGGCTCAACCACCCGTACACTTTGGGTACGTTGGGCCATTTGGCCATTGCCTGGATGACGATCGGGTCCATTTGGAGGCAAAATTGACGCAGTGTGGGGCAACGGCAAAATTGTACGCGCTGCCCAACCAGGCTTGTACCAGTCACTCATCACTCATCACCAATCACAGGAACACCATGGCATTGACCTTCTACTATGGTTCCGGCTCGCCCTATGCTTGGCGGGTCTGGCTTGCGCTCGAACACAAGGCGATTGCGTACGAATTGAAAATGATCTCGTTCTCGGCGGGTGACCTCAAGAAACCCGAGTTCCTGAAGATCAACCCCCGCCACAAAGTGCCTGCGATCACCGACGGCGACCTGGCCCTGTACGAATCGGCCGCAATCTTGGAATACCTTGACGAGCAGTACGCTTCGGGAAAGAAGCTCATTCCCGGCAATACCAACCAGCGCGCGTTGATCCGGCGGCTGGTGCGTGAAGCGGACGAGTACTTCGCCCACGCACTGGAGCGGCTCGTCGACCAGGTGCTGTTCACGCCGCAGGACAAGTGGAATGTCGGCGAGATCACCTCCGCGCGCAAGGCATTGGGCAGGGAACTCGGAATTTTCGAGGGTTACCTGTCCGGCGATTATCTGGCCGGCGAACTCTCCGCTGCGGACATCACGCTCTATCCCATGATCGCGCTGTGCCTGCGCATGGAGAAGAAGAAGCCGGATCTGGATGTGCGCAGCGCGATCGGACCGAAGCTCGGCGCATGGAT
>JBOIFZ010000104.1:0-2751 GCA_050741735.1 Burkholderiales bacterium | reverse complement strand
CTCCGAAAAGTCTTGTGGCATCATGGAGTTAACGTAAAGGGGAGAGTGCCATGACCAGCGACCACCACGCGCAGGAAATCCAGATGCTGCGCTCCGAGATAGAAATGCTCATGAACGAACGGCAAAGCCTCTTGCGCGCCACCGGCGCGGCGGCGGTATTTGTTGCCAATCTCGACAGCGAGTCCCTTCCCGAGAGTACCTACGCGGTCGCGGATATCCTCGCGCATGCGCTCAACCAACTCTCCGAGGACTCGCTTCGCGACGCGCTCGAGCTGGTCCGCCCCACGGTCGAAGCGTCGCGCAACGAGGCGAAGAAGCAGGAGCGGTAGCTGCAGAAGCATGACGAACCGGCAGCCGGCCGGCCGCATCCACATGGTCGATTCCACATCCGGCGCGAAACCCAAGATCGGTCTGATCCTGACCGGCGGCGGCGCGCGAGCTGCTTACCAGGTCGGATTCCTGCGCGCGGTGTCGCACATGTTGCCGCGCGGGGCACCCAATCCGTTTCAGATCCTCTGCGGCACTTCAGCAGGCGCGATCAATGCGGCGGCGTTGGCAGCCGATGCCACCGATTTCCACCGGGCAGTGCGCCGACTGTTGCTGATCTGGAAGTATTTTCACGCCGAACAGATCTATCGCTCCGACGTTGCGGGCGTCAGCGGTACCGGAATCAAGTGGCTTGCCGCGCTGCTGCTCGGCGGTCTGGGCAAGAACAATCCGACCTCGTTGCTGGACAACGCGCCGCTAGCGCAACTGCTGCGCCGCCACCTGGACTTTCCTGCTATCCGCAGGAGCATCGAGGCCGGCGCGCTGTACGCGCTGTCGGTCACGGCTTCTGGTTACACCTCGGGCCAGTCGGTAACTTTCTTCCAGGGCGTGCCCGGGCTAGCGGGTTGGCACAGGGCACGCCGGATCGGCGTGCCGGAGATGATCGACATCGACCATCTCATGGCCTCGAGCGCACTGCCGTTCATTTTTCCGGCCGTGCCTTTGCGCCGCGAATTTTTCGGCGACGGCAGCATGCGCCAGATTGCGCCTATCAGCCCCGCGTTGCACCTGGGCGCGGACCGGGTCATCGTCATCGGTGCTAGCCGGCAGCCAGGCAATGCGACGGAACGCATCAAGACCCTCGCCTATCCGTCGCTGGCACAGATCGCCGGCCATGCTCTCAACAGCATTTTTCTCGACAGCCTCGAAGCGGACATCGAGCGCCTGCAGCGCATCAACCGGACGATACGGCTGATTTCTCCGGACGACCGATCCAGGCACGATGTGCAGCTGCGCGAAATAGATGTGCTGGTCATTTCCCCGAGCGAGGAAATAGACAGGATGGCCGCGCGCTATACGCACGAACTGCCCCGTTCGATCCGGTTCCTGTTGCGCGGGCTGGGCGCGACCAAGACCGGCGGCGCGACGCTGACCAGTTACCTGCTGTTCGAGCCGGCGTATTGCCGCGCGCTGATCGCCCTGGGGTACAAGGACACGATGGCGAAAAAGGGCGAGATACTGAAGTTCGTAGGCACAACGACCCCCGAAGCCTGACGCGCGGACTCGTTAGCGACGGTGTCGCCCGTTTGCGGGAGAGGAGGAATGTAAACATGAACATACTTGTTTTTGGCGCAACCGGTCCGACCGGGCAGCAGGTGGTGAATCAGGCGCTGAGCCAGGGCCACACCGTCACTGCCTTCGTGCGCAACCCGGCTGCACTGCCAATAAGTGACCAACGCCTGCGCGTCGTCATTGGGGACACAACCCGAGACACGCCTGAAATTGTCGGGGCCATGAGCGGCCAGGACGTGGTGATCAGCGCCCTGGGACGCCGGAGCACATTCAAGTCCGATCATCTGATCGAGCGCAGCATGCAGGCAATCGTGCCGGCGATGAAGCGCGCCGGAGTGCGCCGCCTTATCCTGGTTTCCGCGTTCGGAGTCGGAGAGTCCCGTCGCGATGCACCGCTGATTCCCCGCATCATGTACCGCGTTTTGCTGAGTGATATCTTCGCCGACAAGAAAGCTGCGGAGGACAATGTGCGGCGTGAAAATCTTGACTGGACTTTTGTCTATCCGGTGCTCCTGACGGATGGGCCGATGACCGGCGCGTACCGTGTGGGAGATCGCCTCGAACTGCACGGCCTTCCCAAGATTTCGCGAGCCGATGTCGCGCACTTCATCCTCGCCGAGGTTGGAAAGCGCGCGTTTGTGGGGAAAGTCGCGGTCATCAGCTACTGAGTGTCGAGCGTGCGGCGACGATGCCACTTGAATCGTCGTTCGGACGGACGAGATCTGCTTTCTGCTTCGACCTGTCGGGCATTATGCGAATCGGACGCCTCAATCCGGGCGTTTCCCGACTGTCATCCGGAGGGATTGTGAATGTCTGGAATTCATGAGGGCGGTTGTCTTTGCGGAGCAGTCCGATACCGGACCACGGGACAGCCTGTCCGCACCACTGTCTGTCATTGCACGTTCTGCCAGCGCCGCTCGGGAAGCGCCTTCGCCGTGATCGTGTACTTCCGGGAGAAAGACGTCGAATTTACCGCCGGAGCCCCGACCTCCTTCGAGCATCGCTCGGACGAAACCAACCGATGGCTGCGCATCGAGTTCTGTCCGCGGTGCGGCACCACTGTCGCGCATACCGCCGAGGTCTTTCCCGAAGTTCGCGCCATCGCCGGCGGGACGTTCGACGATCGCGCCTGGTTCACGATAGAACGCCACGCCTGGACACGCTCGGCCTGCCTGTGGGTAGTTGTCCCGG
>JBOIFZ010000103.1:0-5187 GCA_050741735.1 Burkholderiales bacterium | reverse complement strand
TCTCGAGGCGGCGGACAATGCCTTGTACATAGCCAAACGCACCGGGCGCGATCGAATGGTGGTCAGCGGTGACGTGGTGAAAGCCATTGCCTGACCACCAAGGCGGGCGAATAACGAAAACCTACTTCTTCACCACAAAGATTCTTTTCAATACCTTCTTTTCAATACCCGCTCGACGGGTGCCCTTGAGGGGTACGCAAGAACGCAAGGAAAAACAGTAAATTGTTATCAGAGGCGATCGCGATGGGCTTTCGACGTCCACGCTTTTGCGTGCAGCAGCAGCTTTTCCTTCCTCCTGGTCCGGCCCGTTTTTTCCATGTCAGTTTTTTTCGGATTTCTTTGCGTTCTTTGCGTCGTTGCGGTGAAAGTTCTTTCCTAAAGGGCGAGAGGCCGGGATAGATCCTGACCGGGCAGCAGGGCATCGATCAGCTTGCGCAACTCCTCCGCGGTTGCCGGTTGCAGGGCGGTGCCGGGATGGCGCACCTTGCCGGTCGTGAGGGCGCCCCTCAGCCGTAGAATTTCCTTCCTGATTGCGACGCCAGGTTGCTGCTCGAACACGATCAGCGGCAGGAAGCGCGTATAGATCTCCTGCGCTTTTGCCCAATTTCCCGCGCGTGCAGTTTTCACCATCGCCATCAGCACCTCGGGAAACGCGAAGCCGGTATTGAAACCGGACGAGCCGGCCTGCAGGTCGAACAATCCATAAAGTGCGCCGAGTCCGGTCAGGATCGGCACCTTGCGTTCTTTCATGCCGGCGGCCAATGCGCGGATTTTCGGCGCGGTCGGCACGGCTTCCTCCTTGATGCTGGCGACCTGCGGCACTTCGCTGATGATCCTCAGCAGCAGCGCTGCCGTCATGTGGACCTGTGTCGATGCAGGGTGATCCTGCGCCACGATCGGAATACGTATGCCTTCCGCGATGCTCCTGTAGTACTCGAAGATGCGATCGTCGTTCGGCACGGCCTCGGCGTGAGGCGTGACCATCACGGCCTTGGCGCCGAGATTCTCCGCCATCTGCGCGAGTTCCGTCGCCGCGCGGGTGCCGCTGTGGCTGGCGCCGACGATCACCGGCATCGCGCCCGCCGCGGCAACCGCGGTGCGGATCAGTTCGGCGCGCTCGCCGTCGAGCAGGCGGCTGGCCTCGCCCAGCACGCCGAGGATGGTGATGCCGTCCACGCCAAGACCGGCCATGAAACGCACCAGCCGGTCGAAGGATTCGAGGTCCAGGTTTTCATTGTCGTCGAAGGGCGTCGCAAGGATCGGGTACACGCCTTCGAACGTAAGATGCGTGCTCATTGTTTTTGTCTCCGCGATGACGGCATTCTCGGGCGCGCCGGGCACCCTGTAAAGGGCGAGGGCACTGCAATTAGAGACGGTACAATCGCGCCTCGCACACGAAAACAATCGGGGGAGGGAGTTCATGGATATGCCCATCAATCAGCTCAAGCGCGCGTTGCACGAGGGCCGGCCGCAAGTTGGTTGCTGGCTGAGCCTCGCCAGTCATGCGTCGGCGGAAATCTGTGCCGGCGCCGGCTTCGACTGGGTGCTGGTGGACACCGAGCACGCGCCCGCGGACCTGCCGCAGGTGCACCATCAGTTGCACGCGATCGCGGCGTATCCGGTCTCCGCGCTGGTGCGGCCACAATGGAACGATACGGTCGTGCTCAAGCGGCTGCTCGACATCGGCGTGCAGTCATTTGTCATTCCCTACGTGCAGAGCGCCGAGGAGGCGAAGCGCGCGGTGGCGGCGGTGCGTTACCCGCCGAGGGGCGTGCGCGGCGTGTCGACCAATTCCCGCTCCAACCGCTTCGGACGGGTGAAGGATTACTTTGCCCACGCCGACAAGGAGATCTGCCTGATCGTGCAGGTGGAAACCCGGGCGGCGCTGGCCGAGATCGAGAACACCGCGGCGATCGACGGCATCAACGGCCTTTTCATCGGACCGCAGGATCTCGCTGCCGACTTCGGCCATCTGGGCAACCCGGGTCATCCCGAGGTGCAGGCGGCAATGGCCGACGCCATCAAGCGCATTCGCAAGGCCGGCAAGGCGCCGGGGATCCTGGCCTTTGCCGAAGCCGACGCCAAACGCTGGATCGAGCTCGGCGCGCTGTTCGTCGCCGTAACTTCGGATCAGTTCCTGCTTGCCCGCGAAAGCGCGGCGGTCGCCGCTCGCTTCAAAGGGTGACTAGCGCAAAAACCTTCACAACCATTAATTTTCCACCGCAAAGGCGCAAAGGTTCTTTTCAATACCTTCTTTTCAATACCCGCTCGACGGGTGCCCTTGAGGGGTGCGCAGAGGAAACGCAAAGGAAAGCAAAAGCACTTGAGGTTAAAAAGCAAATAGGTGGATCGTCGCGCCACCGCGATATATCGACTGGATGGGACAAATCGGAACCCCCCTGCTTTATGACACGCTTCGTTTGGTTTTCTCTGCATTTCCTTTGCGCCTTTGCGCCTCTGCGGTGAAGGTTTTCTTGCGGCGCCGTTCAGACGCAGCGCCCGCCGTCCACCTCGATGCAGGCCCCGGTGAGGAACTCCGCCTCGTCCGAGGCGAGGTATAGGCAGGCATTGGCAATGTCCAGAGGCTTGCTGAACCGCCCCAGGGGAATGGTGGCAACGAATTTCGCGCGCAATTCCGGCGTGTCGGCCCCCATGAACTCGGGCAACAGCGGCGTGTCGCCGGCCACCGGATTGACCACGTTTACCCGGATCTTGTCGGGCGCGAGTTCAACCGCCATCGAGCGGCTGGCGACAATCGCGGCGCCCTTGCTGCTGTTGTACCAGACCAGCCCCGGCCGCGGGCGCACGCCGGCGGTGGATGCCACGGTGACGAACACGCCGCCGCCCTGGTGGCGGAAGTGCGGCACGATGTTGCGCGCACTGTGGAACAGGCTCTTCACGTTCACTGCGTAAACGCGGTCGAACTGCTCTTCGGTAACGTTGAGCAGGGGTTGGTTGCGGTGCGTGGTGCCGGCGTTGTTGACCACGATGTTCAACCCGGAAAAGGTATCCAGCACGAACTTCAGCATCGCCTTCCAGTCCGCATCCTTCGACACGTCGCCTTTGAAGAACGCCACCTTGCCGCCGGCGGCATTGATTTCCCTGGCCACGCGCTCGCCGCCCTCGACGTTGATGTCGTTCACCACGATCTTGCAGCCTTCCTCCGCGAAGCGCTTGGCGATGCCTTCGCCGAAACCCGAGCCCGCTCCAGTGACGATTGCGATTTTGTTGTTCAACCTCATCTGCCCCTCCCCCTCGAAATGACGCTGCGAAACCCGGTAAAAAAGATGGGAGCCTCACAGGCTCCCATCGCTAACTCATCCGCTCCGGCGGGTCAGGCCCGCGTAACGGCCGCGCACACCTGCTGATTGACGTCGGCCGCAACTTCCCCGCTTTTCCTGGTGCCGACTTGGTTCAGGTACACGCCGTGACGCACCGCGGTCATCTCCGCTAGTACGGACACCGCGATCTCGGGCGGGGTCTTGCTGCCGATGCTCAACCCGATCGGCCCGTGCAGGCGGTCAAGCTCTCCCTGCGAGAGGTCGAACATCGTGAGCCGCTCGCGGCGCTTCTGCGAATTCAGGCGTGAGCCCAGCGCGCCGACATAGAACGCCGGTGACTTGAGCGCCTCCATCAGCGCCAGATCATCGAGTTTCGGGTCGTGGGTCACCGCCACCACTGCGCTGTGGGAATCCAGGCCCATCGCCAGGACGACGTCATCGGGCATTCCGCGCTCCAGGACCGTGCCCTCCACGTTCCAGGTATCGGCATACTCCTCGCGCGGATCGCACACCGTGACGCTGTAGTCGAGCGCCTGCGCCATCTGCGCCAGATATTGCGACAACTGACCGGCCCCGATAATCAGCAGACGCCAGCGCGGCCCGTGCACGGTGGTCAGCCGCTTGCGGTCGAAGCTGAGTGGGGCATCGCCACGGCTCGCCGGCAGCAGCACGACCTTGCCGGTATCGAGATCCAGGGTTCGCGCCACCAATTCGTGGCGATCGACGCGATCGAGTAATTCGACGACGCTGTCATTGTCCCTGATCGGCTCGAGCACCAGTTCCAGCTTGCCGCCGCAGGGAAGGCCGTAGCGCGTTGCCTCGTCCTTGCTGATTCCGTAGGTGGCGATTTCCGGCTTCTCCAACGCCAGCGATTTGTTGCGGATCCTGAAGATCAGATCGTCTTCCACGCAACCGCCCGAAACCGAACCGGCCACCAGGCCGTCGCCACGGACCGCGAGCATCGCGCCCGCCGGCCGAGGCGATGAACCCCAGGTCTCCACGATGGTGGCAAGGATCACGCGATGGCCCTGGCTCAGCCAGGCCACGCTGCTTCGCAGAACCTGCAAGTCCACGCTGTCCATGACTGTTCTCTATTACAAGTACCGTTCTGCTCGATCGGGAATAACGATTCTAATCCAGCCGGCCCCGGGATTGCTAAAAAAAACCCCCAACGTGGAACGTTGGGGGGTCATGGAGCTTGCTTTCTGCTGCCCGGTCTTAAAGCCGGGCAACGACGTTGCTGTTACGCGCGGCCGATGTTTTCCGGGGTGAACGGCAGGGTACGACAACGCTTGCCACAAGCGGCAAAGATCGCATTGCCGATGGCCGGCTGCACCACCGCGGTTCCGGGTTCGCCCAGACCACCGGGCACGCTGTCGCTCTTGATGAAGTGAATATCCATGACCTTCGGATTTTCGTTGATGCGCGCAACGCGGTACATGTCGAAGTTGGTCTGCTCGACACCACCGTTCTTGATGGTGATTTCGCCCCACATACATGCCGACTGACCGAAGTTGATCGTCGACTGCATCTGGGCCAGCGCCTGATCCGGGTGAATCAGGGTTCCGGCATCGACCACCGTGGTGACCTTGTCCACGGTCACGTCGTAGCCTGAAGACACGGTCACTTCCGCGACCATCCCGATCACAGTGTTATAGCCTTCCATCACCGCGACCCCCATGCCCTTGCCGGCGCCGAGCTTCTTGCCCCAGCCGGATTTGGCGCGAACTTCTTCCAGGACGCGCTTCATCCGGGCACCGACCGGCACGCCTGCGGACAGACCGGACCACTGATGCTTGGTCGAGCCCATGTCGAGCATGTCGATGCGGTACTGGATCGGATCCTTGCCCGCAGCTTGCGCCATCTCGTCAACGAAGCACTCGAGGGCCACCGCGTTCAGGTTGTG
>JBOIFZ010000102.1:0-12371 GCA_050741735.1 Burkholderiales bacterium | reverse complement strand
GGCCCTGAACTCGGGTACGGGCGTAGTCGAGCGCATGCTGGTAGGCACGCTCGCCGATGGCGACACCCTCCACTCCGACCGCGACCCGCGCGTGGTTCATCATCGTGAACATGTATTCGAGGCCGCGGTTCTCATCGCCCACCAGGTAGCCAATCGCGCCCTTCTGGTCGCCGTACGCAAGCACGCAGGTCGGGCTCGCGTGGATGCCGAGCTTGTGCTCGATCGAGACGCAGCGGATCTCGTTCTGCGCGCCGAGCGTTCCACCCGGTCCCGGCAGGAACTTGGGAACGATGAAGAGCGAGATGCCCTTCACCCCTTCCGGCGCGTCGGGCGTGCGCGCGAGCACGAGGTGCACGATGTTCTCCGTCATGTCGTGCTCGCCCCAGGTGATGAAGATCTTGGTGCCGTGTAGCCTGTAGTGGTCGCCCTCGGGAACGGCGCGGGTGCGCACCGCCGCGAGATCGGACCCCGCCTGCGGCTCGGTGAGATTCATGGTTCCGGTCCACTTGCCCGACACCAGGTTCGGCAGATACAGCGCCTTCTGCTGGTCCGAGCCGTGGCGCATCAGCGCCGCAACCACACCGGCGGTGAGCATCGGGCACAGGCAAAAGGACATGTTGGCCGAATTCCACATTTCCGAGGTCTGCGCCGAGATGATGTGCGGCAATCCCTGCCCGCCGAACTGCGGATCGCAGTTCAGTCCGGTCCAGCCACCCTCAGAGAATTGCCGGAACGCTTCCTTGAAACCCGGTGCGGCGGTGACGACATTGTTGTCGAGCCTGGCGCCGGTCCGGTCACCGGTCTTGTTGAGCGGATCAAGCACGCCGGCCGCGAACTTGCCGGCTTCCTCCAGCACCGCGTCAACCAGGTCCGGGGTGACCTCATCGCATCCGGGCAACGCCGATATCTGGTCGAGGCCGACCAGCTCGTTGATGACGAATTTCATGTCGCGGATCGGCGCAGCGTATGTGGACATGACTCACTCCTGTGAATCCGAAGGTCTCGAAACCAACCACCAAGACACCAAGGAAACCCGAGCAGCCTTCAAGCAACAAATCCGTTGTTACCCTCTGTCTTGCCCTTCGACTGCCTTCGCTCTTCTTGGTGTCTTGGTGCCTTGGTGGTTAAAGAATTTCTTGCCAAATTCAGCTTAACGCCGATGTCAGTTCGGGCACGGCCTGGAACAGGTCGGCGACCAGTCCGTAGTCGGCCACCTGGAAAATCGGCGCTTCAGCATCCTTGTTGATCACCACGATCACTTTGCTGTCCTTCATTCCCGCGAGGTGCTGGATCGCACCGGAGATGCCGACCGCGATGTAGAGCTCGGGCGCGACGATCTTGCCGGTCTGGCCTACCTGGTAGTCGTTCGGCACGAAGCCCGAGTCCACCGCCGCGCGCGAAGCGCCGACTGCCGCACCGAGCTTGTCCGCCAGGGTTTCCAGAATCCTGAAATTCTCGCCGCTGCCCATGCCGCGGCCGCCAGAGACGATTACGCGCGCGGCGGTCAACTCCGGCCGCGCCGACTTGGTGAGTTCCTGACCCACCAGCCTGGCAAGGCCGGTGTCGGCGACCGCCGGCAGGTTCTCAACCGCAGCCGAGCCGCCAGTTGCGGCGGCGGCGTCGAAGCCGGTGGAGCGCACGGTAACCACCTTGATTGCGTCGCCGGACTGGACGGTCGCAAGTGCGTTTCCCGCGTAGATTGGCCGCACGAACGTTTCGGGCGATTCGATTTTGACGATGTCGGAAACCTGCGCTACATCGAGCAACGCCGCCACGCGCGGCATCACGTTCTTGCCGAAACTGGTGGCCGGCGCCAGCACATGGGTGTATCCCTTCGCGATCGAAACAATTAGCGCCGCAAGGTTCTCTGCCAGCGGGTGCGTATACTGGACCGCTTCCGCGACCAGCACTTTTTTCACTCCGGGAATTTGCGCCGCGGACTTTGCGGCTTTTGCACAGTCGAGTCCGGCGACCAAGACGTCGATATCGCCGCCGATTTTCTGCGCGGCGGCTACGGTATTCAGCACCGCGGGCTTCAACGCGGCGTTGTCATGTTCGGCTACGACAAGAGTGCGCATCAGATCACCTTCGCTTCATTCTTCAGCTTTTGCACCAGTTCCGACACGCTCTTCACGATCTGGCCGGCGCTGCGTTTCGGCGGCTCCTGCACCCTGAGCGTCTTCAGCCGCGGCGCGACGTCCACGCCGAGCGCATCCGGCGTCACGGTTTCGAATGGCTTCTTCTTCGCTTTCATGATGTTCGGCAGCGTCACGTAGCGCGGCTCGTTCAGCCGCAGGTCGGTGGTCACCACCGTCGGCAGGTTGACCGATAGCGTCTCAAGGCCGCCATCGACTTCACGGGTCACTTCCACGGTGTCGCCGCTCACCTTCACTTTCGAGGCGAAAGTGGCCTGCGAGCAGTTGAGCAGCGCCGCCAGCATCTGTCCGGTCTGGTTGGAGTCGTCGTCGATCGCCTGCTTGCCCATGATGACCAGACCGGGCTGCTCCCTGGCGACGATCGCCTTGAGGATCTTGGCCACGGCCAGCGGCTGCATCTCGACGGCGGTTTCCACCAGAATCGCGCGGTCGGCGCCGATCGCCAGCGCGGTACGAAGCGTTTCCTGGCATTGGGCGGAGCCAACCGAGATCGCGATGATCTCGGTAGCGGTGCCCGCCTCCTTCAGCCGCACCGCTTCTTCGACGGCAATCTCGTCGAAGGGATTCATCGACATTTTCACGTTGGCGGTCTCCACGCCGGTCCCGTCGGCCTTAACCCGCACCTTGACGTTGTAGTCCACCACCCGCTTCACCGGGACCAGTACCTTCATTTCACGGATCTTCGCTTGTTGGAAAGGGTTGAGATTCTACCTCAGCAACGTCAAACGCTCTCACCGCCTCTGCGGTTATATCGCCCTTGCCCTGTCGCGCAGAATGTTTTTCTGGATCTTGCCGGTGGAGGTCTTGGGCAGCGGGCCGAATACGACTTTGCGCGGGCATTTGAAGCCCGCCAGCCGCTCGCGGCAGAAATCGATGACGTCCTGCTCGGTGAGCGCCGGCGCGCCGCTCTTGAGAGTCACGAACGCGCACGGTGTCTCCCCCCATTTTTCATCCGGCCTCGCCACCACCGCCGCTTCCAGCACGTGCGGGTGCCGGTAGAGCACATCCTCCACTTCGATGGTGGAAATGTTCTCTCCGCCGGAAAGAATGATGTCCTTGGACCGGTCCTTGATCCTGGCGTAGCCGTCCGGGTACATCACCGCCAGATCGCCGGTGTGAAACCAGCCGCCCTCGAACGCCTCTTCGGTGGCCTGCGGATTCTTGAGATAGCCCATCATGGTGATGTTGCCGCGGAAGAAGATTTCGCCCATGGTCTGTCCGTCGCGCGGTACCGGTTTCAGAGTCTTGGGATCGAGCACGTCCATTGCCTCCTGCAAGACGTAACGTACGCCCTGCCGGCCGTTCAACTCGGCGCGCTGGTCCGGCGGCAGCTCGTCCCACGCCGGATGCTTGGCGCACACCGATGCCGGACCGTACACCTCGGTCAGACCATAGACATGGGTCAGGTCCACGCCCATGCGTTCCATGCCTTCGATGACCGCCTGCGGCGGCGCGGCGCCCGCCACCATCGCCGAAACCTTGTGATCGATTCCGGCGCGCAGTTCGGCCGGCGTGTTGATCAGCATGTTATGCACCACCGGCGCGCCGCAGAAATGCGTGACCTTGTGGCGCCGGATCAGGTCGAAAATCGGCGCGGCTTCGACTCGCCGCAGGCACACGCTGGTCCCGGCGAGCGCCGCCAATGTCCACGGGAAACACCAGCCGTTGCAATGGAACATCGGCAACGTCCACAAGTACACCGGGAAGTGCGGCATGGCCCAGGTGACGATGTTGCTGATCGCATTGAGATAGGCGCCACGATGATGCGTCACCACGCCCTTGGGATTTCCGGTCGTGCCCGAGGTGTACGACAGCGCGATCGCGTCCCACTCATCGTCCGGAAGCCTCCAGTCGAATTCCGGATCACCACCCGCAATGAAATTCTCGTACTCGGCCTCGCCCAGCAGTTCGCCGCCCGCGCCGAGAGCATCGTCAATATCGATTACCAGCGGCTTGCGCTCGATCTGGCGCAGCGCCTTGGCAATCGTGGCGGAATACTCGCGGTCGGTGATCAGTACCTTGGCCTCGCCGTGAGTGAGCATGAACGCGATCGCCTCTTCATCCAGGCGCGTGTTGAGCGTATTCAGAACCGCACCCGTCATCGGCACGCCGTAGTGCGCCTCGAACATCGCCGGCACGTTGGGCGCCATGACGGCAACTGTGTCACCGACGCGGACGCCGCGCCGGGCGAGCGCCGAAGCCAGCCTGCGGCAGCGTTGGTAGGTTTGCGCCCAGGTCAGGCGCCGTTCGCCGTGGATCACCGCGGCGCGCTGCGGATAGACATCCGCCGCCCGCGCCAGAAACGACAGCGGTGACAGTGCAACATGGTTGGCCGGGTTTCGATCCAGGCCGGTGCGGTAAGGATTGATGTGACTCAAAGCGGCTCCGGAAATCTGAAAAATTCAGGGCGCCGGGTTTTCAACCGCGTCCAGCTGCGGCGTTCCGGCGGGACCACCCAATAATAAGGGATTGCATCGAATCCACGGGCTGGGGAAGCGCCGGCAAAACCTCGAAAACTGTGGAAGATTGTTCGCAAAGAGCTTGACACAAGTGAAGAAATTTACACCCGGAGCTTGCCGGATCGGCATTGAATGGTGATAAGATTATCGTCCCCGGAAGCATGTGCCCGCCAAGGAAGCCCGTTTGAAGCCGACAACGCAGGTGATGTCCGATGATGCCTGAGCGCGCCAACCGCACGTTCGTTTGCAGTGTGCTGTTCCTGGACATCGCCGAATACTCGAAGAAGCCGGTGTCGGAGCAGATACATCTCAAGGATCAGTTCAACGCACTGATCGCCGAGGCCATCCGCGACATCGCGCCGAACGACCGCATCATTCTGGATACCGGCGATGGGGTTGCCATCAGTTTCCTCGGCGACCCCGAGGACGCGTTGTTCGTGGCGATGAGCCTGCGCGAGTCGTTTGCGCCCAGGCCCAACGAACCACCAAGACTTCCGGCCCGCATCGGTATCAACCTCGGCCCGGTCCGGCTGGTCCTGGATCTCAACGGGCAACCCAATATCATCGGCGACGGCATCAACGTCGCGCAACGCGTCATGGTGTTTGCGCTGCCGGGGCAGATTCTGGTGTCGCGCTCCTACTTCGAAATGGTGTCGCACATTTCCGAGGGCTACGCCAAGCTGTTCCGCAACGAGGGTTCGCGCACCGACAAGAACGTGCGCGAGCACGAGATCTACAGCGTCGGCTACACCAACGCCGTTGACACCGTCATACGTTCTCCGGCCGAGCGCGCTCAGGTTTCGTCCCGCGAGGGCATGCGCCAGCAGGCCACCCGAACCGGCGACTGGCTTGCCATCATCGAGCCCTGGCTGAACAACAGGACCATTGCCTACGGCACCGCAACATTGTCGGTGAGCGCGTTCGCGTTGGCGGTCCTGCTCAACTTTCTCGGCCAGGGCGACCTGCCGGCGGCGCCGGCGAATGACGAAGCCCAGACAGCGCAGAAGAAATCCCAGGCCGCCGGCAAAGCCGACGCACCTGAGGTGTCCGGATTCCCCAAGTTGGCGGAGAAGAAACCCACTGCCGCCAAGCCTGCCGCCAAGCCCGCCGTCAAGCCCGCTGCCAAGGAAGAAGCCCGGGAGAAAAAATCACCTCCGTTGGCCTTCTTGTCCACTGACGACGAACCCAAGGTAGCCACCAAGCCGACCGGCACCGGCGTCATCGAGCTGGCGATCGCGCCATGGGGGGAAGTTTACGTGGACGGCGACCGCGTCGGAGTCAGTCCGCCGGTAAACGAAGTGGAAGTCGCGCCGGGCAAACGCAAGATCGAGATCCGCAACGGCAGTTTCCCGGTTTACACTCAGGTAGTCGAGATAAAAGCGGACCAGAAAGTACGCATCCAGCATAAGTTCAACTAGAACAACACGAACAATGCCCACGATTCGACTTGCACTGCTCCTGATCCTGGCTTCGAATCTTGCTACCGGCTGCGCGACCAGTTCGCTCCGGGACTTTTTGCTTGCCAGGACGGGCGGCAAGAGCTACCTCGAAGAAGGCATCCGCAACTACGAGGAGGGAAACTACCGCATATCCGCCCGGCGGCTGCAGTACGCGCTGGAAGAAGGCCTGACCCGCCCTGACCGCGTCATGGCGCACAAGTACCTGGCATTCATCGCCTGCGTGTCGGGCCAACAGCTTACCTGCCGCGAGGAGTTCGGCATCGCACTGGAGCTCGACCCGTCGTTCGAACTCGACGCCGCCGAAGCCGGACACCCAATCTGGGGGCCGGTTTACAAGAGCGAAAAGGCAAAACAGAAGGGGTAGCTTTCGGCCGATGACTCGTAATAGCTCGATCGCCACGCTGGGCCGCTACGAAATCCTGGCCGAACTCGGCCACGGTGCGATGGGTGTGGTCTACAAGGCGCGCGACCCGATGCTCGATCGCGTGGTCGCGATCAAGACGGTGAACCTAGCCCTGCCAAAGGATGAACGGGTCGAGTACGAAGCGCGCTTCTACCAGGAGGCCAAGGCCGCCGGCGGTCTGTCCCACCGCAACATCGTCACCATCTACGACATCGGCCGCAGTGAACGCATCGCGTACATGGCGATGGAGTTTCTCGAGGGCGATGAACTGCGCGACCTGTTGCAGGCGCGCGCGCCGATTGCTCTTTCACGCGCACTGGACATCGGCGCTCAGGTCGCCGAAGGCCTGCAGTACGCCCATGAACGCCAGATCATCCATCGCGACATCAAGCCGGGAAACATCATGGTGCTGCACGACGGACTGGTGAAAATCACCGACTTCGGCATCGCGCGCATGCGCAATAACGAAGTGAAGACCATGACCGGCATAATCCTGGGTTCCCCCAAATACATGTCGCCGGAACAGGTGTCGGGCAAGCGCGCAGATACCCGGTCCGACATCTTTTCCCTGGGAGTGGTGATTTACGAGATGCTCACCGGCACTTCGCCTTTCGTCGCCGACAACATCCACGGCGTGATGTATCAGACCATGAACTTCAATCCGCCAGCACCGAAAACGCTCAATCCCGACCTTCCGGAGGTGCTGAATTTCATCGTCGCCAAAGCCCTGGCGAAGAATCTCGACGACCGTTACCAGAAGGCCAAGGATCTCGCTCACGATCTGCGCGAGGCCATGTCGACGCTGACCGGCGCATCTGCAGCGCGGGAAATGGTCGCAGGTCCGCTCGATGGCGGGCCTTTCGTGCTGCCCAAATCTCCGCTCACCCGCCACCAGGACAAGGCAGCGCGCATTCTCGGTGCAGCAGGCGCAAATCTCGATCAACATTCCGACGAAGAGCAGTCCGACCCCGCCTCATCGGAAACCGCGCAGCCGGGGCTGGGATTGTCCAAGGCGTTCGATTCCTTCGATGCCACCCAGCGGCTCGCGGCGCTGACCGGAATGGAAAAAGAACTGGATGAGTTTTCCGAATCACAGAAAATCGCGCGGCTCAAGGCGCTGTCGCAGACCAAGCGCGCGGCTGTGCCGGCGGCATCTCGGCTGTCCGCCAGCACGACCTGGAAGCAATCCATCGGTCTGATTCGGTCGGTGGGTGGCGGCGGCCAGTCCGCCGGAGCCAACATCAAGCTGGTGTGGATAGCCAGCGCGCTGCTGGCGCTTGCCGCCGCCGCGCTTCTTCTGCTGCACTGAAGTAAATCGAGTGATTCAGCGATTGGGTGATTGGGTGATTGGGTGATTGGGTGATTGGGTGATTGGGGGAGTTCAAAGATCTAGTCTCTGAATCGCTCAATCGCTGAATCACTGAATCACTGAATCACTGAATCACTGAATCACTGAATCACTGAATCACTGAATCGCTGAATCACCGAATCACCGAATTTTCGCCACCGCTTCCTCGACCCGCTCCACCGTTACCACTTCGATTCCTTCGATCGCCGTCTTCGGCGCGTTCGCCTTGGGTATGATTGCGGTCCTGAACCCAAGCTTGGCGGCTTCACGCAATCGCTCCTGGCCGCGCAGCACCGGCCGCACCTCCCCGGCGAGGCCGATCTCTCCGAATGCGACCAGCTTTTCCGGAAGCGGCTTGTTCCGCAGCGACGACACGATTGCCAGCAGCACCGGCAAGTCGGCCGCCGGCTCGTCGATCTTCACCCCGCCCACGGCATTGACGAATACGTCCTGGTCGAAAGCCGCGACGCCCGCGTGCCGGTGCAGCACCGCGAGCAGCATCGCCAGCCGGTTCTGCTCCAGTCCGACGCTCAGTCGCCGCGGGTTCGGCGCATGCGCTTCATCCACCAGCGCCTGCACTTCCACCAGCAGCGGCCGCGTGCCTTCCTGGGTCACCATCACGCAGGAACCCGCCACCTGCGCGCCGTGTTGGGACAGGAATAGCGCCGAAGGATTGGACACGCCGCGCAGGCCCCGGTCGGTCATGGCGAACACCCCGAGTTCGTTGACCGCGCCGAAACGGTTCTTGGTCGCCCGCACCAGCCGAAAGGCCGAATGCGTGTCGCCCTCGAAGTACAGCACCGCATCCACCATGTGTTCCAGCACGCGCGGTCCGGCGAGCGCCCCTTCCTTGGTGACGTGCCCGACAAGCAACAGGGTGGCGCCGGAAGTCTTGGCATAGCGGGTCAGTTGCGCGGCACATTCACGCACCTGCGCGACGCTGCCCGGCGCCGACTGCAGCGCTTCGGAGTAAATGGTCTGAATCGAGTCGATCACCACCACCTCCGGCTTCTGCGCCGCCAGGACCGACAAGACTTTTTCCAGTTGGACTTCGGCCAGCAGATTGAGCGTCTCGGCGCCGACCGCAAGGCGCCTGGCGCGAAGCGCGATCTGCTGGACGGACTCCTCGCCGCTGACGTACACCGCATTGCACGAGCCGCCCATGAGCGACAACGCCTGCAGCAGCAGCGTGGATTTGCCGATCCCCGGATCGCCGCCCAGCAGCACCACCGCGCCGCGCACCAGGCCGCCCCCCAGAACGCGGTCCAGTTCGCCGATTCCGGTTGGCCGGCGCGACTCCTCCTGCGCCTCGATTTCGCCAAGTTTTTGCAGTCTGCTCGACTGCGCCGGCGTCTGGTAGCGCGACGAGGTTTGTTCCGCGATGGTTTCCACGAGCGTGTTCCAGGCCCTGCAATGCGGGCATTGCCCCTGCCATTTGAGTGTCTGCCCGCCGCACTCGGTGCAGGTGTAAACGGTCTTCGCCCTGGCCATCGCGTCAGTCCCCGCCGCGATCCTCGACCGGCACGCGCGGCGCCAGCGCACACAGCAATTCGTAACTCACCGTCCCGGCTGCTGCCGCCACCTCCTCCACCGGCAGCCCCGCTCCCCACAGCATCACCGGACTGCCTATTCCCGCGCCCGGAACAGCGCTGAGGTCCACGCACAGCATGTCCATCGAAACCCGCCCGACCATCGGCACTCGCACGCCGTCGACCAGCACCGGTGTACCGTTATAGGCATGGCGTGGATACCCGTCGGCATAGCCGCAGGCGACCACGCCGATGCGCACTTCCCGGTCGGCGGTGAACAGGCTGCCGTAGCCCACTGTGTCACCGCGCTTCAGTTGCTGGATGCCGATTAATTCGCTGGTGAGCGACATTGCCGGCCTGAGGCCTATCTGCGCAGCACTGCGGTCCTCGAGCGGGCTGGCGCCGTAGAGCATGATGCCCGGACGCACCCAATCGCCGCGTGCCTCTGGGAAGCGCAACAGCGCCGCCGAATTGGCGAGCGAGCGCGCATAGCCCGGGCGCGCCACATGGCGCTCGAATTCCCGCATCTGCCATTCGATTCCGCTGACGCCCTCGGCGTCGGAAAAGTGCGTCGTCAGGATCACTTCGCCGACGCACGGCAGCGCTTTCAATTGTTCGAGTACGCGGCCGGCCCGGGCGGCCGGAAAGCCGAGCCGGTTCATGCCGGTATTGAGTTTGACGAACACCTCGAGCTTCCCGTCGCCGTGCAAATTCCCGAGCAGCGCGATCTGCTCGTCGTTGTGAATCACCACGGAAAGCCCGTGATGCAGAATCACCGGCAGCTCGTCGGAACGGAAAAAACCTTCCAGCAGCAGGATGCGCTGGCGATAACCGGCGTCGCGCAGCCGCATTGCGTCATCGAGTTCCAGCAGCGCAAATCCATCGGCATCCGCAAGCGCACGCGCAACACGCAGCATTCCGTGCCCATACGCGTTGGCCTTGACCACCGCCATCAGTTTGGCCGTACCGGCCAGGCGCCGGGCGATGGCGAAGTTGTTCCTGAGCGCAGCGAGATCGAACGAGGCCTGGATCGGGCGGGCCATGGAATTTGTTGTTGTAGAGGCACGAAAAGGGGCCGAACTGCCGCTATTCTATGCGCTTCGCCGTCGGCAACGAACAAATCGATTCGGCGTCCGGTTTCGCCGGATTGCACGCACTTCTATGGTATAAAGCCGCCGGCCTGCCACTACCAATAACGCTTTCCCGACAGGATCCTGGAAACAGCGCACGTTCGCTCCCGACCTCATGAATCGCGGGTTCTACACCATCCTGGCTGCGCAGTTTTTTTCCGCTCTTGCGGACAACGCGCTGTTGTTCGCTGCGATCGCGCTACTTGCGTCGCTGCATGCTCCGGCCTGGCATACGCCGGTTCTGCAGCAGTTCTTCGTATTTGCATATATTGCACTGGCCCCTTTCGTCGGCCCGTTCGCCGATTCCCTCCCGAAAGGCCGTGTGATGTTTGTCGCCAACGCGGTAAAGCTCTCCGGCTGCGTGGCCATGCTGTTGGGCATGCATCCGCTGTTCGCCTATGGGATCGTGGGGGCGGGTGCGGCGATGTACTCGCCGGCAAAGTACGGCATCCTCACCGAATATCTGCCGCTCCAGAAACTGGTGTATGCCAACGGCTGGATGGAAGGCCTGACCGTTGCCGCCATCATCCTCGGCGCCATCATCGGCGGGGTCATGCTCGGCCCGGAGTTCGCCGACTACATGCTCAAGCACGGGGAGTTGCCGGGCGTGGACCTGTGGATCGACACCGCGCCCGAAGTCGCCATCGTCTGCATTCTGATGCTCTATTTCGTCGCGGCGATCATCAACCTCTACATTCCCAAGGTCGCGATCGATCACCGGCTGCCCAAGCGCAATCCGCTGTTCATCCTCCAGGACTTCTGGCACAGCTTCCGGCTGTTGTGGCGCGATCCGCTTGGCCAGGTGTCGCTGGCGGTGACCACGCTGTTCTGGGGCGCAGGGGCGACATTGCGGCTGATCGTGCTCACCTGGGCCGCGCTGGCCCTCAACTTCGACCTCGAGAGAGCCACCCAGCTTACCGCGGTCGTCGCCGTCGGAATCGCGCTCGGATCGATACTCGCCGCCAAATACGTCAGCCTGCGACGCGCAGTGCGCGTGCTGCCGTTGGGGATCGCCATGGGGCTGGTAGTGGTGTCGATGATATTCGTCACCGACTGGCGGATCGCGATCGGATTGCTGGTGCTGGTCGGCGCGATGGGCGGTTACTTCGTCGTGCCGATGAACGCGCTGTTACAGCACCGGGGCCACCTGCTGATGGGCGCAGGGCACTCGATCGCGGTGCAGAATTTCAACGAGAACCTTTCGATCCTGGTGCTGCTCGGCGTCTATGCACTGATGATCAAGGCCGAGCTGTCGATGAACTCGATCATCGTGGCGTTCGGCCTGTTTATCGCGGCAACCTTGGCCTCGATAACCATCAAGCACTGGCACGATCAGGACCAAGGATGAAGGATGAGGAACGAGGGATGAGGGATGAAGGGAGAAAGTCGGGTGCTGAGCAGAAATATTTTAAGTGTAGTAGCTCAGATTTTAGCTGACACACAGTGCCCGACCAAGTCGACCCCAACTCATATTTGAGCGGCCGGAAGCGGCCAAAACCTGCCGTTCAGGGCAGGCACGTATTTTTCTCGTAAGCGGTCATCCTGACAGTGTCGCGTTACGTCTAGGTAGCGGTAGTGGCGTTCGACCGGACCATCACGCTGATCTCCGGCGTGATGCACCTCAACGCGGGCGATGTTCGGTATGACGCTGGTTGAGGAAAGTCTTTACAGGCGGACGTTTTCGTCCGACAATGCCACATGACGGGCAACGAGTTCATTCGCAAGGTGAAGGCGCTCGGCAAAGCTCGGAATGTGCCGGTTGTGCTGAACGCCTCTCGGGGCAAGGGAAGCCATCAGACCCTCTACTTCGGCAGCGCATTTACCGTCGTTAGAAACCCGAAGGATGAGCTGAAGACAGGCACGTTCCACGCGATGTGCGCTCAGCT
>JBOIFZ010000101.1:0-10315 GCA_050741735.1 Burkholderiales bacterium | reverse complement strand
GCCTGGGCTGGGCAACGCGATGGGGTCGCTGTTCAACGCAAAATTCTACGGCTCCCCGGTGCTGGTCACCGCCGGGCAACAGGAACAGGGACACGGCCTGACCGAGCCGATGCTCTACGACCCGCTGTTGCCGATCGCAACCCCGCTGGTGAAATGGGCGGTGGAGGTCACCCGCGTGCAGGATCTGCCGCGCATCGTGCACCGCGCGGCGAAAGTCGCGACCACGCCGCCCACCGGGCCGGTGTTCATCAGCCTGCCGGGCGACATCCTCGACGCCGAAGCGCCGCTGGACATCGGCAACCCGACGCGCGTGCAGACCGACGTGCGGCCTTCGGACGCCGCGCTGGAACAGCTCGCGGAGCGGCTGCTCGCCGCAGCCAATCCGGTTTTGATCGCCGGCCACGAACTTGCCACGCGCGACGCGCTGAAGGAAGCGGCAGAACTCGCCGAAGTCCTGGGCGCGCCGGTTTACCAGCAGACGGTGGCCTACGCCGCGCATTTCCCGTCCGAGCATCCTGCCTTCCTTGGCGCGCTCACCCGCAATCAGCAGCAGGTGCGTTCGGCGCTCGCCCCTCACGACCTGCTGCTATGCCTGGGCGCCGACGTGCTGCGCATGTCGCTGCATAGTCTCGTCGATCCGCTGCCGGAGGGCATGCCGGTGGTGCAGATCGGCGAGCGCGACTGGGAGCTGGGAAAGAATTATCCGGCCGAGATCGCCATTGGCGCCTGCGTCAGGGAAACGCTGCGTTCGCTGCTGCCAATTGTGCGCAAAAAAATGAGTTCCGGACGCAAGGCGCAGGCGGCGCAACGGCTGGTCGAAATTGCCAAGAACAACTGGACCGCAAAGCGCGAGCGCCTGGCAAAGGACATGCTGGCCCTCGCGGGGGCAAAGCCCATGGATCCGCGCTGGCTGATGATGACCCTCGCCGATGCGCTGCCGCAAGATGCGGTGGTGGTCGAGGAAGGGCTGACTTCGACGTTTTCGTTGCAGAGTTTCCTGCACTTCCGCGACGCGCAAGGTTTTTACGGACTGGCATCCGGCGGCATCGGCTTTGCGATGGCCGGCGCAGTCGGCATCAGCGTGGCGCTGCCGAACCGGCCGGTGGTCGCCATTGTTGGCGACGGCAGCGCCATGTACAGCATCCAGGCGCTGTGGACCGCGGCCAACCTCAAGCGCCCGATCACCTACGTGATTTGCAACAACCGCGGCTACCGCATCCTCAAGGAAAGACTGGTGTCGATGCGCGGCACGGAGAAATTCGTCGGTATGGACCTGCGCGATCCCGAGATCGACTTCGTCGCATTGTCGCAGTCGCTGGGCGTACCGGCGAAGCGAATTTCCGCTGCGCAGGACGTGGTCCCGGCGCTGCGCGCGGCAATCGCGAGCGGTGTCCCGAACCTTCTGGATATGAGCGTCGCAGACGGATTCGGAAGCTAGCATACCCGCCGACGAAATAGCGCGATAGTCGCAGACAATCGTCCGACCGGTTGGTGGCGCTTGCTGCGAAGCCCGAACCCAAGACCGCGAGACAGGAAACGGCCGAGTCGTCGCGGTCGATTAATGCTTCCCTTGCGCCGAGGAGCGGTGCTAAGCTCGCGACGGCGCCGCGGGCCCCGCGGCGCAGGTTATCCTCGGAGCACTGCGGATGAACAAAGTGCGCGGACTCGGCGACGCTCTCACCGACGCGGCCTCGGCCATCGTCGAGCGCATCGTCGCCTATCTCCCCAGCGTCCTGGGCGCGATCCTGCTGCTCATCGTCGGCTGGGCGCTCGCGCGCTTGCTGCGCGCGCTGACCATGCGCGCGGTGCTGCTGCTCGACCGCCTGCTTTCCCGTATCGGCGGGCCCGGCGGCGAGCGCTTCCGCGTTGGGCGGGCCTCCGCCGTGCTCGGCACCGTCATTTTCTGGGTGGTGTTGCTGTTCTTCATTGCCGCGGCGACGCAGGTCCTCGGACTGCAGGCGTTCACCGACTGGCTGGCGCGCCTGATCGACTATTTGCCGACACTGATTGCCGGCGTGCTCATCATCGCGGCCGGCTACATTGTTTCCCGTTTCGTCGCGGATCTGCTCCTGGCCACCGCGACCCGGCTCGCGCATACGCAACGCCTCGCCTTGGCGCGGGTTGCGCAGGTAATGATTCTGGTTGGCGCCATCCTGGTCGGTGCCGACCAGGTCGGAATCAAGATCACCTTCCTTGCCATTTTCGCCGCCGGCGCCGCTGCAACCATCGTCGGTGGCGTCGCCCTCGCGGTAGGATTCGGCGCGCGCGACTACATCGCCAACCTCATCGGCGCGCACTACATGCGACAGGCCTTCCCGGTCGGCCAGTTCATCCGCGTCGCCGGCTATGAAGGCCGGATCCTGGAAGTGACCGCCACCGTGGTCATAATTGAAACAGCTGAAGGCCGCGTTACGCTGCCCGGGCGCATCTACAACGAACAACCGATCGCGGTGATCTCGCGCCAGAACAATGGCTGAGCCCGAAGCGCTGACGCTCACTTATATCGCCGCGCACCCCGCTGAAGCAGCGCGCGTGCTGGAACGCATTCCCGGGGTCGATGCCGCGGCGCTTTTCGTAACCGTTCCCGTACGCGCCGGAGCGCCGGTACTGACCGCGATGATTCCGTCGGCGGCGGCACGGATCCTCGGTTCGCTTGACGACGAGCCGGCGCTCGCGTTGCTCACCGCGGCAGGCGTGCAGGCGACGGTGTCCGTGCTGCGTTACATACCTGAGCCGCGCAGGTCACGCCTGCTCGAGGGACTGCCCACCACCACCGCCGTAGCCTCGCGCGTACTGCTCGGTTATCCGGACGACTCGGTCGGCGCATGGGCCGACCAGGACGTCATCGCACTCGCGCCCGAGACCAGGGTAAGCGACGCGCTGGAACGCGTGCGTGGCGGTGACGAAAGAAAAGTCGACCAGGTGTATGCGGTGGATCAAGATCAGCGCCTCATCGGCATCGTGGACCTGGTTGAACTTCTGCGCGTGCCCGATTCGAATACGCTCGCAGCAGTCCTGCACAAGCCCCCGGCGATGCTCACCGCAATGACGCCGCTCACTGGCGCGGCGACGCAGCGCGGATGGCAGCAGTCCAGTGCACTACCCGTGGTGGAGCGTGACGGACGGCTGATCGGCGTCCTGCACCGCGCCACGCTGGCCCGCGCCCTGGCGCGCAGCCGGGCGATCACACAGCCTGCCGACGAAGTCACCATCACCGGGGTGCTCACTCGCGGCTACTGGGACGTGGCTTCCGGGCTTGCGGAAGGCGGGTTGTGGTTGCTGCCGCCGGCCAAGCCGGTGCTTCCGGAAGAGCCATGAGCAACGGGGCGTTGCCTGCGATCCTGGCGTTGAACCGGCGATATTTCCTCGATTACCCGCACGAGGCGGCGCGGCAGCTCGAGTCCCTGCCTCCACAGGACATCGCCGACCTGCTCGCCGGGCAGGCACCACACGCAACGGTGCGCGTCTGGCAACTGCTCCCGCCGAATGTTGCCGGCGCGGCGCTCGAGCGCGTTCCTGAGGCGCTGGCGCGCCATCTGATGTCCGAATCCGAGCCCGCGGCAAGCGTGACCGTGCTCGCCCAGTTCGACCGCGCTGATCGCGATCGCCTGCTCCGGGTGCTCGAACCGCAGGTAGCGAGCGAGCTGCGCCAAATGCTGGAATACCCGGAGGATTCCGCCGGCCGGCTGATGGACCCCAGCGTCACTCCGGTCCGTTCCGATCTCTCGATTGCCGAGGCGCTGGGGCGCCTGCGCGCGGTCAAGAGCCGCGGTCTGCGGGAACTATTCGTCGTGGACGAGGAAATGCGTCTGATCGGACGCGTCGAGATCCAGGATCTCGCCATGACGGAGCAGGCGCAGGCATTACGCGAGATCACCCGCCCGCTCATCGCTGCCGTGACGGATCTCGACCCGCGCGAAGACGTCGTGAAGATCCTGCAGCATCAGCCAATCACTGAACTCCCGGTAGTGAATCACTCCGGACGTTTCGTGGGCGTGATCCGGCAGGCGGCGTTGATGTCCGCGATCGAATCGGAAACGACTCTCGACATCCAGACCATGGTCGGCGCCAGTCGCGACGAGCGCGCTCTCTCCAGTCCGGTGTTCGCGGTGCGCAAGCGCCTGCCCTGGCTGCAGGTGAATCTGCTCACCGCCTTCCTGGCGGCGGCGGTGGTCGGTCTGTTCGAGAGCACGATCGCGAAGTTCACCGCGCTCGCGGTCCTGCTGCCGGTGGTGGCGGGGCAGTCGGGCAACGCCGGTCTGCAGGCGCTGGCGGTGACGATGCGGGGGCTGGTTTTGCGGGAAATCAGCCCGCGCCAGTGGCCGCGGATGGTGTGGAAGGAAGCCAGCGTGGGACTTGCCAACGGTCTTGCTATCGCCGCGACCACCGCGGTCGGCGTGTGGTTCTGGAGCGGCTCGATCGGCCTGGTCACGGTTATTACCAGTGCGATGGTGACCTCGATGGTGATCGCCGGCGTGTCGGGCGCGCTGGTACCGATCATGCTGCGCCGTTTCGGTCAGGATCCCGCGCAGTCTTCTTCCATCGTGCTGACCACCGTCACCGACGTGGCCGGATTCTTTTCCTTCCTCGGGATCGCGACGCTGCTGTCGTCGATGCTGGGCTGAATACGAGGGCCGAGGGGCGAGAGGCTAGAGGCTAGAGGCTAGAGGCCAAAAAAGTCTAGAGCGGCTCTCCGGATGCTGTATGAAAAGCGGCTCCAGGACCAACCACGAAATGACGATATCGTGCGCTCGGTTTTCCGCTGTCACGTCGTTGCGTTCGTCACGGCCTTTGTTTCGCTCGTTCGATATAAGGGTCCACCAAGGCCGCGCGGGATCGCACCGTCGCCCGCGCCTCGTTGGCGACTGCTTCCAGGTGCACGTGCAGGGCGTGGACGCCTTGCAGCACCATCATCTTGAAGTACTCCACCCCGGGACCGCGGCTGGCGAAACGCACCGCGTTCGGATACTTGGTGAGGTCGTAAATCCCGTCGAAGTGGCTGCGGATCTCGTAGGTGGTCTTGCGCAGGTCTTCCATCTCCTGCTCAGACCCAAGCACGCCATACTTGAGGCGATCGGTGAAGGTGTAGGTCTGCAGCGTCAACTCGCCCACGAACCACTCGATCACCTGCCGCTGCAACTGGCCGCCTTCGGTCTGGAAGTGCACCGCGATCTCGTCGGCCTCTTCGCCGTTGAGCAGCGTGGCGACCTGCTCGGACCAGGACTCCCGGACCCAGACCCCGTTCGCCACCCTGCGCTGGATCAAGGCATCCGTGCCTTGCACGAGTTCCCGCACGGCGGCCTGCCACTGCGGTGCATCGGGATTCCAGGTCTCCGTCCTCAAACCGGCGGCCCTGCCCTTCTGGTACAGCAGGTCACGCGCGGCCCCGAGCGCCGCCTGCTTGACGTAGACCCGCCCGATGTTCACCGACAGCGACGGATCGTGCGCCTCGATCAGCCTTGACACCGCGTCGAGCTTCAGTGCCTCCTCGGACATATCCTGTTCGGCCTGCGCCACAAACACAAAAAAAGCCGCGGCCAAGGCGGCTATCCAACCCATCCACTTCACTCGAACCTCCTGAAAAGTACTAAACAGCGCTTGCCATTAGGCGAAGACGCGCGCCAACAGTTCCCCATCGCGTTCCGAGCGGCGATACGGCGGCGTTGAAACCTCGCATTCTAGGCCAATGACCGCCATTCAGAACTTGAACAAATATGCTGTTCTTTTGCGGTCCTTTGCGCCGGCACCTCGCGGGGTTAGCATTGTGCTGACAATCCGCAGGATGGCACGGCCCTGACGCCGGCGTGCGCCCGCGCCGGAGCACAGCAGGTAAGAACCGATAAATAGTGGCCGCCGACAAGCACATTCTGGTGGTTCTCGATCCGGGGCATTTTCACGCCGCGCTCACCCTGCGCCAACGCCATCCACGGCTCAGTGACGACGTCCATATCTACGCCACGGATGGGCCGGACCTGGAGAATTTCCTGCGCATGGTGCGGAGCTTCAACCAGCGCGCCGACGAACCGACGCGCTGGAAACTCCACGTTTATTGCGGAAACGACCCTCTGCAACGCCTGCGTTCCGAACGGCGCGGCGACATCGTGATCATCGCCGGAAAAAACCACAGCAAGATGGCATCGATCCACCGACTGCACGCGGACGGCTTCTTCGTGCTCGGCGACAAACCCTGGCTAATCGATCCAGGCCAGATGGGGATGCTTAACGAAGCCGCGGCAACGCCACCACCGGCGATGGATATCATGACGGAACGGCACGAGATCGCGACCCGGTTGCAGGTGGCGCTCGCAGCGCAGCCCGCAGTATTCGGCCGCCTGCGCAACGATGGCGGCCGACCCGCCATGTCGATGAAGAGCGTCCACCACCTTTACAAGGTCGTCAACGGCGTGCCGCTGGTGCGACCACCCTGGGTTTTCGATATCGCCGTGCAGGGTGAAGGCATCACCGATGTCACCACGCACCTGGTCGATCTCGCGCAATGGATAACCGGCGGCGGGGAGGCCTTTGATTACGACCGCGACGTCGAACTGCTGTCCGCGCGGCAATGGCCGACCGAGGTGCCGCGCGACATGTTCAGACGCATTACCGGCCTCGATGACTTCCCCGAGGTCATCCGCGATCGGATCGCCGACGGCGTGCTTTCCTATCTCTGCAATGCGGCGATTCGCTTCCAGCTGCGCGGCATTGCCGTTGCGATCGAGTCCCGATGGGCGCTCGCAATTGCGTTGGGCGGCGGGGACACACACTACGTACTGGTGCGCGGAACAGCCGCCGATCTGATTGTCGAACACAGCGGGCGGACGCACTATGTGACGGAACTCACGGTTCGGCCGGTCGAAGGCGGCGCAGGTTACGCAGCCGCACTCGGGAGCGCGATCGAATCGCTCGAGGATGCATTCCCGGGCCTGGGGATCGAACCCTCGGCCGGCGAGTTCCGCATCACCATTCCGCATGCGCTGCGGACCACGCACGAACAGCACTTCGCCAAGGTACTCGACCAGTTTCTCAGCCGCATAGACGGCGGCGAGTTGTCAGACAATTGCGGACGCGATCTGGTCGCCAAGTACACGCTGCTCGCCCGCGCCGTGGAATTGTCCCGCCGCAACGCTTGACGGCCCGCGCGCGGTTGCCCGGCCGCCCGGCTACACGGCGTCCTCGCCGTCTTGCCCTCGACCCGAATCGCCTCGGTCGCGCATGTGGAACCTGGTCAGAGCTTCCTTAATTTCGTTCTTTTCTACCGGGCTCCGTGGGGTTAGCATGGCGGGAAAAGCCGTGACGACGAGACGACGTGACGCTCGTAACGGCCTGTAAGGGGGAGGAAAATGAAACTCGGATTCATCGGGGCGGGCTTCGTCGCCCACTTCCACGCGATTGCCATTCATCAGGTTCGCGGGCTCGAGATCGCCGGCCTGCTCAGGCGCAGCGGCGCGGAGGCGCTGGCGGGCTTCTGCCGCGAGCGCAAGCTGGGCGAGGCGAAACTCTTCGAGACCATCGGCGAGATGGCGAAGCACGTCGATGTCCTTGCGCTCTATGTTCCCAACTACGCCCGCCTCGAAGTCATGGAGCAGATCGTCGCCACGGTCAATGCCGGCGCGAAGCTCAAGGGCGTGATCGTCGACAAGCCGCTCGGCCGCAACATGAAAGAAGCCCGGCGCCTGGTCGAGCTGGCGCGCGAGGCAAAACTGCCGACGGCGTACTTCGAGAACCAGATTTTCATGAAGGCGATCCGCACCCAGCGCGACCAACTCCTGCCGGTGGCGCGCTCGATGGGTCCGCTGACGCTCACGCGCTCCGCCGAAGAGCACGGCGGCCCGCACGAACCGTGGTTCTGGGATCCGACCCGCCAGGGCGGTGGCGTGTTGCTCGACATGGGCTGCCACAGCATCGCGGTCGGCCGCTACGTGCTCACCCCGCCCGACAAGGACTTGCTGTTCCTGAAACCGCTCTCGGTCAGCGCCGACATCGGCCTGCTCAAATGGGGCCAGAAGAAGTGGCGCGAGCAGCTGCTCAGGGATCGCGGCGTGGATTATTCGAAGACCCCGGCCGAGGACTTCGCCACCGGGATGATCACCTACCGCAATCCCGAAACCGGGCAGATCGTGAAGTCGCAATTCACCGACTCGTGGATGTTCGAGAAACAGGGGTTGCGGCTGTTCATGGACGGCATGGGACCGGGCTACGCATTCGAGATCAACACGCTGGTCTCTCCCCTCAACGTGTTCATCGGCGACGTGGCGGCACAGGCGATCGCCGACCAGGAAAGCGCGCTGGAAAAGGCCACCGCGAGCCGTGGGCTGCTGGCGGTGCAATACAACGAAGCCGACCTCTATGGCTACACCGACGAGAACGTTGACATGCAGGAGGCGTTCTCGGCCGGCCGCAGTGCAATGCTGTCGTGGGAATACGGCCTGGAGATCCAGCGGCTGGTGATGGCGAGCTACCTGTCGGCCGAGAAAGGCAGGACCATAGACCTCACCGACAAGGCCACGATTGCGGAGCTGGATGCTTACGTGCCGTTGATACAGCAGGGCAAGGGCGGCGCGCAGTTGTTGCGATGAACACGAAACCACAACGCGACGGTTTCCCGATTCTGCGTGACCGGATTGCTCCGGTCCGAGTTCCCGTCGCCACTTGCGGAAATTCGATGCGCCATCGGTGTTCTGCGCTGCGGGGCTTGCTCCTGGCTACGGCGCTGATCGCCAGCGCTCTGCTGGCGTCCGCGCCGGCCGGCGCCGTGCCCTGGCTCCAGGGCAAGTTCACCGGCGAGGAAATGCTCGCCCACTGCAAGGCGACGGACAAGGACCCGATGCAGGACTTCGGCAGGGGCATCTGCACGGGATTCATAGACGGCTTCGCCGCCGGTCACTTTGGCGCGGAAACCTGGCATGGGTTTCACCACCGCGACGAAAAGATGGACGACATTTTCGGACATCTGTGCGTGCCGGATGGAACGACGCGAGGCCAGTTGGCCCGGGTTTTCGTGCAGTTCCTGGAAAAAAATCCGGGAAAACTCAAACTGCCGGCCGGGCTGCTGCTGGATGATGCGTTGCGGGAGTCGTTTCCCTGCCCCAAATAAATCGTGGCGATCTCCGTGTAAGTGGACAGGCTGTTGAGCGCCGAGTGAGTTCGTCGCTTTTGAACTTGACGCTGCTGAAGAAGGAAAAACCTTGACGCAAAGGCGCAAAGAAATCCGAATGGGACGTTTGCACCGAAACACTGGAACACCGGGCAGACGCATCCCTGTCGTAAAATTCGAACGGGAATGGACATGCCCGGTCCGGCTTTTGGTCCCGATTCTGTCCGGGTGTCTTTGCGTACCCCTCAAGGGCACCCGTCGAGCGTACCCCTCAAGGGCACCCGTCGAGCGCACCCCTCAATGGGGTATTGAAGGGAAGGTATTGAAAAGAAGTTATTGAAAAGAATCTTTGCGCCTTCGCGTCGAAATGTTTTGTTTTCGAGGAAGAAATTCTATGGTGCTGCGGTTATGCGAGTCCCTCCGCGACAACGCCGTGTCGGTCGAAAGGTCGGGCATTCCCCATGAATGGATCGCCACGCTCGGCGCGAGCTACATCGACACCGGATTCGTGAAGTGCGTGGATGGGTCATGACGTCCGCAATCGCGCGGTGTAGCATAGGCTCGTGTCGCGGCGGTCCGTCTTCGCGGGCGACATCACAAGAGGGGGGACTGTCATGGCCAACAAGAACGCAGGCGAACCGATCTACAAAGTTATCGAGGTGATTGGAACCAGCACCAAGTCCTGGGAAGATGCCGCCACCAACGCGGTGGAGACCGCCGCCAAGAGCCTGCGCGATCTGCGCATCGCCGAAGTGGTAAAAATGGACATGAAGGTCGATGGCGGCAAAGTCGTCGCTTTCCGCACCCGGGTTCTGGTGTCCTTCAAGTACGACGCCTGAAGTATAGGGAAGCTCTGCATGAGTCCCGCATGCGCGACTCATGCGGAGCCTCCCTAGCCGCATCGGGCGTCACCAACCCGGAAGTTCGCCGCAGCGCCTGGCGGCCAAAGGCGATGGCTGGCTGTCCGGCCGCATGTCGGCGCGCCGGCTCGTTGCACGTAACTCCGGAATGATGATGGGGAAGGAAGAGATCATGAAAACAATCACCCGCGTTCTTGTTTTCGGAGCCCTGCTGAGCATCGGCTCCGCCCACGCGTTGACGGTGGCGTACACCACGGAAGGCCCGATGATGAGGGATGCGCGGCTTGCAAAGTTCATCGGCCCGCAGATTGGCGGCCCGATCGCGGCGCTTCCTGACCTGGAAAAAGGCGGCACGCATCGG
>JBOIFZ010000100.1:0-3568 GCA_050741735.1 Burkholderiales bacterium | reverse complement strand
AGCCGATGCACAGCGAATCCACGCCCGGCACCGCGGCTATCTCCTCGACGTTGCCGACGCCGACCTCGGTCTCGATCTGAAGCATCACGAAGCAGCGCTCGTTCAACTCAGAGAATTTGTCCTTCATGCTGCCGCCCGTGTAGTCGTCGTGGGCCGCGCCCACCACGGCCCCGCGCCTGCCCTTCGGCGGATAACGCGTCCAGGAAACGATGTCGCGCGCCTGCTGCGCGGTCTCGACCATCGGCACCATGATTCCCAGCGCACCCGCGTCCAATGCCCGTGCAACAAAGTGATATTGATACGTCGGCACACGCACGAAGGGAACAATGTCGAGTCCGCGACAGTAAGCAAGCTGCTGCTTGATGGTGTCAATGCCGGCGCCGGAATGCTCCATGTCGAAAAGCAGGCACTCGGCACCAGCCTCCTTCGCGATCTGCGCCAGGCCCGGGGTAAAGAATTCGAACGCGAACAGGCCGTAGGCGCTGGCACCGCCGAGCAGTTTCGCTTTGAGGGGATTGGGTCTCATAAATATTCAGTGACGAGTGACAAGTGACGTGTGACGACCGACGAGTGACAAGTGACGAGCGGCAAGTGACGAGTGACAAGTAACAGAGTTCCAAGTCGTGCATTGTCACCCGTGGAAATACGGCACCTTCCCCAGCACTTCCTGATTCACCACGTTCTTCGGCACGCGGGCGTGGGCGAGATCGCGGCAGGTGCTGAAAACGCTGGCGGCGACGGTGTTGATGCACTCATCGGTGAGGCAGATGTGATGCGGGGTGACCACGATGTTGTCGAGCTTCAGCAACGGATTGTCCGCTGGAGTGGGTTCCTGCTCGAACACGTCAAGGCCGGCTCCGGCGATGCGGCGATTGGCAAGCGTGTCGAGCAAAGCCTTCTCGTCGACAATCGGCCCTCGCGCGGTATTGATGAAAAACGCAGTCGGCTTCATCAGCGAGAACTGCCGGGCGCTGACCAGCTTGCGCGTTTCCTCGTTAAGCGGGCAATTCACCACGACGAAATCGGATTCGCGGAACACCGTATCCATGTCCGTGAGCCTCACACCCAACGGCGCTACCGATTCCTGGGTGACATAAGGATCGCAGGCCAGATGGTTCATCGCGAACGGGGCGGCCAATCGATACAGTTCGGCGCCGACATTGCCCACGCCGATCGAGCCGAGCATGCGACCGCTCAGGCCGGTGCCGAAATGATTGAGCCGTTCCTGCCAACGCCCTTCGCGGGTGAGCTTGTCCTTGATCAGCACCTTCTGCGCCAGCATCAGGACCAGCGTGAACTCTGAAGTCGCCAGCGGCCGGCGCACGCCGTCCGGGGTGATGCTGAGGATCACGCCATTCTCGGTGCAGGCCGGCACGTCCACCGTGTCGTAGCCGACGCCGAAGCGCGCAATCAGCTTGAGCCTGCGGTTTGCGCCGGAGACGGTCCTGCGGGTGACTTTGGCCAGCATGACCGCCAGCGCGTCGTACTTTGCAGCGGTCTCGGGGGTGAGCTCCGGCTCGATCTCGGGAAGGAATTCGTACTCGATCTGCGGGTCGTCGAGGATCTTGAAGGCCGAATCGTCGAAGATCGGCTTGCCGTTCGGCTTGAGATTGTCGCGGGTAATGCCGATACGGAACTTGGCCTGCGCCATTTTTCTCCTCCTTCTTTTGCGGCCGCCCTGGTCTGTATTTTTTCGGCAGGCCGTTTCTTATCAGCTTACTTATTTTTCTTTCCCGATTCATCGAGCGACTGCAACACGCCGATGCCCTGCTTCAACGCTCCCTGCAGCAGCATCGAGTCTATCCCGACCGAGAACAGGCGGAAGCCTTTTTCCCAGTAATCGCGACTCCATTTTTCGTCCGCGGTCATGCAGGCGAGGATTTTGCCGTGCTTGCTTGCAGCGGCGACCATTTTCCTGATCGCGGCGACGTATTTGGGATGGTCGAACTGCGCCGGGATGCCGAGGAAATTGGTCAGGTCGAAGTGCCCGAGCCAGAGCACATCCACGCCCGGCACCGCCGCTATCTTTTCCACGTTCTCGATGCCTTCGGCAGTCTCGATCAGGCACATCACCAGAGTACGCTCGTTGGCGATCTTGATCTTCTCGGCGACGTTTCCGCCGATGTAATCGTCGGCTGCAAAGCCGAACGCCGCGCCGCGCCGGCCCGCGGGCGGATAGCGGGTGCAGGAGACGATGTACTTCGCCTCCTCGGCGGAGCCGACCATGGGCGCCATGATTCCCATGATTCCGAGGTCGAGCGCGCGCGAAATGTAGTGGTACTGGTTGGTTGGTACCCGCGCCATCGGCACCAGGTCGATGCCGCGGCATGCCGCCGCCTGGTCCTTGATGGTTTCGTAACTGTGCCCGGCGTGCTCCATGTCGAGGAGCAGGAACTCCGCTCCGGCCGATTTCACGATCTGTGGCAGGCCCGGAACCAGGAACTCCCAGCCGAAACTGCCGAAGACGGGTTGGCCTTTGAGGAGTTTCTTCTTTACCGGATTGTCTCTCATATCAGTTCCGCTTACATCGAAGCGGAGAACGCACCGTCCGTCACCAGGACATGGCCGTTGACATAGGATGCTTCGTCGGAAGCCAGGAACACCGCGACAGGGCCGATCTCCTCGAGCCTGCCCCAGCGGCCGGCCGGCGTGCGTTTGCACACCCAGTCGTTGAACTCCTTGTTCTGAATCAGCGCGGTGTTCATCTCGGTGGCGAAATAGCCGGGAGCAATCGAGTTGACGGTAATGTTGTGCTGCGCCAGCTCGACCGCCAGTTCCCGGGTCAGCGCGTGAACCGCGCCCTTGCTGGCGATATAGGCGGAAATCGTGGGCCTGGCGAGAATGGCGCTGACCGAGCCGGTCATGATGATGCGCCCGCGCCTTGCAGGAATCATGACCTTCGCCGCTTCCTTTGCCAGCGCCCACACCGCGGTGAGGTTGGTGGCGACGACACGCTCGAAGTCGGCGGCGTCGAACTCGGTGATCGACTTGCGGTGCTGGATGCCGGCGTTGGCAACCAGGATGTCAAAGCGGCCGTGTTTTCTTGCGGCGGCACCAATACATGCCGCACCGCCGGCATGGTCGGTAACGTCAAAGGCCGCCGCTTCGCCCTTGATCCCTTTGGCGGCAAGTTCCTTCACCCGCTCTTTCAGCGCCGCTTCATCGCGCGCGTTCAGGATCACGTGTGCGCCGGCGGAAGCCAGCGACTGCGCCATCGCCCAGCCCAGCCCGCGCGACGCGCCGGTGATGAGCGCCACCTTTCCGGCGAGATTGAACATTTGTGACTCCTCCAATATTTGTTCGCCTTATGGCGACTTATTGACCGTTACTGTCGTGATTACGTGACTACGTGACTGCGGCACGACAACGGGTTTACGACAGGCACGATAGTCACGGCATTTGCGACATTCACGCATGCCCTGACGCTTCGCGTCAGGGCATGTATTGCCCGCCATTGACTTCCAGGATCTGCCCGGGCATGTATCCCGACATCTGCTCGGAGGCAAGGAACAGGAAGGCGCCGGCGCATTCTTCGGCGGTGACTATAATTTTCATCGGGTTGGTGTCG